>JANMMN010000082.1:0-2212 GCA_031373405.1 Actinomycetes bacterium | reverse complement strand
AGCGGGAGCGCGACCTGGTCGCCGCACTCGAGGCGGATCTCCTGGCCCTCGCGGGAGCGGACGCGGACCTCGAACGCGACTCCGAGGTCGCGGAGCGCACACGGATCGAGCGCACCACGATCGCCCTGCTGGACCGGATGCGCGCCGCGGACACGGCACTCGACGTCACGACGTCCACCGGTGCCCGCGTGGAGGGACGCGTGCGCGACGCCGGCGCCGACTGGGTGCTCCTCGCGCCGGACGCGCCCTCGCCGTCGCGCGAGCGAATCGTGCGCGTGGGCTCGATGGTCTCGGTCCGCGGACTCGGGCGCTCCGCGTCGGCCTCGCGCTCACCGCTGTCGGCACGACCGCTCGCATCGATCCTTCGCGCGTGGTGCCGCGACCGGTCGACCGTCGACGTGCACCTGGCCGACCGGAGCGTCGTGGCGGGCCTGGCGCTGGCGGCGTACGCCGATCACCTCGACATCGCGACCTCCGGTCGTCCGGTCTCGGTGCCCTACGCCGCGATCGCGGTGATCAGCCGCTGAGGTCGGCGGTCTCGTCGCGCCCCAGCGGGTGGGTGCGCACGAAGTCGGCAGTCTCGGCGTACATGCGCGCGATGTAGGACTCGAGCTCGGTGGCCTTGACCCGCCACTGGCCGCGCCCACCCACCTTGATGCCCGGCAGGTCGCCGCTTCGCACGAGCGCGTAGGTCTGCGACGCCGAGATGTTGAGGGTCTCCGCGACGTCGGAGAGGGTGAGGAACCGGGGGGCCACGGCGACATCCTCGCATCGGCCGACGGCCAGGTGGGTGACCTCGACGACGCATGTGGACGGTCGGGGGCGCACCGTCGAGTCATGACAGTCACCTCTCCTCCAGCCCGCCGGGTCGGTCCCGGGCGCCGCGACGTGCGGCTCGCGCTCGGTGTCCTGCTCGTCCTCGCCTCCGTCGTGGTCGGC
This sequence comes from Actinomycetes bacterium, assembly GCA_031373405.1. Lineage (GTDB taxonomy): Bacteria > Actinomycetota > Actinomycetes > S36-B12 > CAIYMF01 > Longivirga. Next base: position 1,273 of record JANMMN010000082.1, on the reverse strand, counting down.
GCACGGGTCGTGACGACCGCCGACGACCGGGTGGCCATCTGGTCGGTCACCGCGGCGCTCGCCGAAGGCACGACGCTGACCGCGGACGACCTCGCCGCCACCCCGGTGGCGGTCAACGATCTCTCGGCGTACGCCGTGACCGCGGAATCCATTGTCGGACAACGGCTCTCACGAGACCTCGGAGCGGGCGAGCTCGTCCCGCGGGCCGCGCTCGCGGTGACGAGCGGCGAGGACCGGCGGTTGGTGACGGTGCCGGTCGACCCGTTGCACGCCCCGCCGGGCCTCGCGCGCGGCGAGCGCGTCGACGTCTACGTCTCACCGCGGGACGGTTCCTCCGTCGGCGCCGGTGTCGAGGTCCTGCCGGCGCTCGTGCTGGCGAAGGCGCTCGTCGCCGACCCCGGCAGCGTCGATGCCGGGGGAGCCAGCGACCAGGTCGGAGTCGTGCTCGACGTGTCGGCGGCGGATGCCGACCGGGCCGTGGCCGCGGCGCGCGGCGGCGAGGTAGACCTCGTGCGCGTCGGGGCGACCTGAGATGTCGACGCATCCGTCGGTGCTGCTGCTGCTGGGCCCCACGCCGTGGGAGGGGCCGCTGGTCGCCGGGCTCGCCCACCCGTCGAGCCGGGTCGTGATCGAACGGCGCTGCCTCGACACGGCGGACCTGCTCGCGGCGGCGTCCTCCGGGCTCGCCCGGGTCGCCGTGGTCGGGGCCGATGCCCCGCGGCTCGACGCCGACGTGCTCGCGCGGCTCGCGTCGCTGGGCGTGCAGCTTGTCGCTGTCGTCGCCGCCGACGACCAGGAGGCGTCGCTCCGCCTGCGGCGATGGGGCGTCGAGACCGTCGTCGCGGTGGACCCGACCGAGCTCGGCACAGCCGTGCGCGCCCTGGCGGACGCCGTGGCCCGAGCCGCACACGCGGACGGTGACGTGCCGCTGCCGGCGACGGCCGCACCGGAGGACGTCGGGAGCGGGCGGGTCGTGGCGGTCTGGGGGCCGGTCGGCGCACCGGGGCGCACCTCGCTCGCCATCGGTGTCGCCGACGAGGCAGCCCGCTCCGGGTGCCCGGTGCTGGTGATCGACGCCGACACCTGGGGCGCGAGTGTCGCCCTCGTGCTGGGCGTGGTGGACGACAGCGCCGGCCTCGCCTCGGCCTGCCGGCGGGCCCTCGGCGGCACGCTGGACCCCTCGTCGCTCGCGGCGTTGGCACGGGAGGTCGCTCCCGTGCTGAGCGTGGCGAAGTTTTCCAAGCCGACATCTACGCCGAAAAGGTGCTGCGCG
>JANMMN010000050.1:0-2134 GCA_031373405.1 Actinomycetes bacterium | reverse complement strand
CCGGGCCCAGGCCTCGACCGTGCCGGCCACCGGCGGGCGCTGCTCGTCGGAACCGCCGAGCGGGACCCAGTCGCCGCCTTCGACGAGCCAGGCGTGCAGGTCGTCGAGGGCCCGGTCCAGGTAGGTGAGCGTGGTCTTGCCGACCAGGGCGACCAGCACCGGAGGGTCAGCATCCGGGTCGCGATAGAGCGTGTACTCGGAGCCTCCGCTCGGCGTCGCCAGCACCCACGGGTCGTTCTCCGTGCCCGAACCTCGTGCCATGTCGCAGTGCTCCCTCGGTGATCCCCGACCTAGACGCTAGTGCCTCCCCGGGAGAGCGTGTCGCCAGTCACCCAACCTGTGGGGCAGACCGTCCGCGGTCGCGACCGCGCCTCGGGCGGGAAACCACGCCAGCTCACGACCAGATCCGTCGGCCGTCGCAGCGGACCGCGCCAGGACCCCACGCAGCCGCGCAGCCCGGACCTCGGCTGCCGCTCGCCGGCACGAGCGCCACGAGACCTCCCCACCCGAACGTCCACGCGGATAGCTGCGCGGGAGTCCCAGCGCGCCCAGCCCGGTGTCCGACGTGGCGTCGGCGACGCGTTGGCGATCCGGCAGGCGCACCGGGACCACGACGTACGGCGCGTCGTCACGGAGGTCCTCGACGTCGATCGCGGTGCCGGCCAGCAGGCGCGGGAGCTGTGCCCAGGCGGTGTCCAGGTCGGCGTTGAGGTACAGGGTCGGCCCGTCCCCCGGCGCGTTCCACCGCCCGCCGACCCGGTCGGCCCAGGTCGGGTCGAGCGGATCCGACCACGCGAGGTCGGCTACCCGCCACCACCGGTGGTCGCGGGGCAGCACGACGGCGTGCGGGGCCCGGCTCACGGCTGAACCCGCCGCAGGTCCAGCATCCGCACCACTCCCCTGCGGACCGCGGCGTGCTCGCCAGCCTCGGCGAGGGTGAGCAGCGACTCGCCGCCGAGCAGCTCGGCCGGGCGGCGCACCACGGCAGGGATCCGGTCCCGCCGCACGTAGCGCTCGAGCACGTCCGTCGCTGCCACCAGGTCGGCCAGCGCCACAGCACGGTCGTCGGGTACGCCGCTCCCCCGCCACTTGGCGACCGCCTGACGCGAGACGCCGAAGAGCCGACCGGTCGCCGCAGCCGAGAGGTCCCACGTCGCCATCAGCCGCTCGAGGGGGGCGCTGCGCACCCGTGCCTCGAGTGCGCGCAGGAACTCCAGCGTCCACGAGTCGTCCTGGTCCCTCGCCAGCTCGGCCGCGGCCGCGGCCGGGTCGAGCCGACGCAGAGCGCTCAGAGGCTTGGCCATAGCGCCAGCATGCGCCTTCGTCGCCGGAAGCGCAACCAAACGTCAACCCAGGATGGACAAGGTCGGAGCCGGAGTCAGTCGGTCACGATGAGGATGCCCAGGCACATCTCGTCAGTCGTTCCCTCGCCCCAGACGACGTAACGCGGCGGGGTGCCCGCCAGCTCGGGGAGCAGGTCTCGCAGGCCAGGGTCGTGCGTGCAGGTCACCGTGACGGTGTCACCCTTGCGCAGGCTGACCGGCGTCGGCAGCCTGACCGCGCTCTGGTTGTCGAAGTCCCACACCGGGATGTCGACCACGGTCGTGGCCCTCGCTGTGCCGGCGTTGGCCTCGATCCGCAGGGAGCGGCCGAGCAGGTGCATGTGGCCGGCCGCCGACCGGACGGTCACGGCTTCACGCAGCACCCGCGTGCATGTCTGGGTGAGCCCGGCCTTCGGAGCGAACGGGTCTCCGCCACACAGCAGCTGGAGCCCGCCGACAGTGCGGATCGCCCCCGGTCCGAAACGCTGGGTGACGTCGGCGACGGCGTCTCCGCGGTTGCAGAGCCGACCGGTGGCGCCTGCCGGGCACGGGAGCTCGACCGGCCCGGGCAGGAGCATCGTCCGCAGCGCCGTGAGGTCGGTGGCCGAGGACATCCGCAACCGGACCTCGGTGGCATCGGTGACCGGAGTGGTCGTTGCGGCGCGCAGGTGGTAGTGCATCTGGACAACGATGCTGCTTCCTGCTGAGTCGGTGACCCCGAACCCCTCGGCGAACACGTTCTCCCGGCCGCCTGGCGCCCAACCGGCGAGCCAGGGGGCGGCGTCGAGGCCGTCGAGGGGGTTTTTCGACGT
>JANMMN010000041.1:0-3285 GCA_031373405.1 Actinomycetes bacterium | reverse complement strand
GGTTGACCTCGACAGAGTCGCCGACCCTCATCATGCCGATCGAATTGCGCAGCTCCGCGGCGCCCTTGACCAGCTGGCCGCTGATGCTCGTGATGACGTCGCCAGCCTGGATTCCGGCGCGCGCCGCGGCTGAGCCCTCGGTGACCTGCGAAACGAGGTGGATCAGGGCCTCTACGTCATCAACGCCGATTTCGCCCGGGGGGCCGGCGTGGTCTTCAGCCAGATCGAGTTCCCGAAGATCCCGATCGCCGACGCGGCGTACACCGAGCCGACCACCGGTGCGACGTGGCTGGTGAAGTGGGACGACGCCGGCGCCCGCACGCTCTTCGAGTCGATTCGCAGCGACACCCCGATCACCGCGCGGGTCGACCCGGCCGCGACGCCGTCGCCCGCGCCGACCGCGACGGTGCCGACCTCGCAGATCCGTGTCGCCGTGCTGAACGGCACGACGATCAAGGGGCTCGGCGGCACGGTCTCGGCCGCGCTCGCCGACCTCGGCTACCGCATCACGAGCTCGGCGAAGACGGCGAAGAAGACCGGCTACGCCTCGACGCTGATCCGTTTCGACCCCAGGTACGCCGAGTCCGTCAAGACGGTGACGGCGACCTTCCCCGGGTCGACCACGAAGGCGGTCGAGGGCCTCGGTCGGACGATCCAGGTCATCGTCGGCGCCGACTACACCGGCGTCACGCCCCCTGCGGTGCGCGGTGCCGCCAAGCCCGCACCAACCACGTCAGGCATCGACGCGTCGGTCGCCTCCGACACCATCTGCACCTCCTGAAGTTCACGCGGGGCGGGGTCGAGGCACACGTCACGTCCGGTGAACGCTGTTCCAGAGTGCCGCTGCGACTCAGGCGCGCCTAACCTGGAGGCATGACCAGCCCGGATCGTCCCGCCGTCCCGCGCATCCTGATCGTGGGAGGTGGGTACGTCGGTCTCTACACCGCGCTGCGCCTCGGCTCGAAGCTGCAGCGTGACGAGGCCACGGTCACCGTGGTCGACCCGCGGTCGTACATGACCTACCAGCCGTTCCTGCCCGAGTGCGGCGCCGGTTCGATCCAGCCCCGGCACACGGTCGTCCCGCTGCGACAGACCCTGCGCGACGCGGAGATCGTCACCGGGTGGATCACCGGGGTCGAGCACGCCCGCAAGGTCGCGACCGTGCAGCCGCTCGAGGGCGCGCCGTACGAGATCGCGTACGACGTCCTGGTCATGGCTCCGGGCTCCGTGCCGCGCACCCTGCCGATCCCCGGCCTCGCCGACTGGGCGATGGGGTTCAAGAACATCGAGGAAGCCATCGCGCTGCGCAACCGCGTCCTGGAGTGCCTCGACATCGCGGAGACGGCGACCGATCCGGAGATCCGCGAGCGCAACCTGACCTTCGTCTTCATCGGAGGCGGTTACGCCGGCGTCGAGGCGCTGGCCGAGACCGAGGACCTCGCCCGTTACGCCACGCGCTACCTGCGCAACGTCACGGCCGACGACCTGCGCTTCGTGCTCGTCGAGGCGTCACCTCGCATCCTCCCCGAGGTGGGCGAGGACATGGGTCGCTGGACCGTCGAGCAGCTGCGCGAGCGCGGCATCGACATCAGGCTCGAGACCCGGCTCGAGTCGACCGTCGAGGGCAACGTGGTGCTCTCCGACGGCGCGACGATGCGCTCGGACACTGTCGTGTGGACCGCCGGCGTCAAGCCCAACCCGGTGCTGGCCGCGACCGACCTGCCGCTCGACGAGCGCGGCCGTCTCACCTGCGACGCCGATCTGCGCGTGACCGGTGTCGTCGACGCATGGGGCGCCGGCGACTGCTCCGCTGTACCCGACCTGACGAGCCCGGGGGAGTTCTGCTCGCCGTCGGCGCAGCACGCAGTACGTCAGGCGAAGGTGCTCGCCGACAACGTCGTGGCGACGATGCGGGGCTTCGAGGCGGTGCCGTACAAGCACAAGCACAACGGCTCGGTCGCCTCGCTCGGGCTCTACAAGGGTGTCGCAGAGGTGATGGGGATCAAGATCAAGGGCTTCCCCGCCTGGTTCCTGCACCGGACCTATCACATGACCAAGGTGCCGACGACGCGCCGCAAGGTCGCGGTCGTGACCGACTGGACCATCGCGTTCCTGTTCAAGCGCGACGTCACCAGCCTGTGGAGCACCCACGAGCCCCGTCGAGCCTTCACGACAGCCGCCCGAGCCGACCTCCCACCGGCCCCCTGATCGGGCTCCCGCCGGGGGGCTGGGGGTGCGGCGGTGGGTCGTGGGGGCGTCGGTAGGGTCGGCGCATGACGCAGAGCCTCGCGATCACGGTCCTCGGGCACGACCGCCCCGGCATCATCGCGGAGGTCACCGGTGCCCTCGCCGAGCTCGGCGGCAACCTCGAGGACTCCTCGATGACGTTGCTCCGCGGGCACTTCGCCTGGACCCTCATCGTTGCGGCCGACGCTGCGGCGGCCGAGGTGTCGACGCGACTCCAGCAACTCGTCGACGAGGGGCTTGTCGTCTCGGTGCTGCCCGTGCCCGACGAAGCCGACGCCCCGGTCGAGGGCACGGCGTGGGTGCTCTCGGTGCACGGCGCCGACCGCCCCGGGATCGTCTCGAGCCTCACTGCGGTCGTGGCTGCGGCCGGCGGCAACATCACCGACCTCACGACCCGCCTCGGCACCGGCCTCTACCTCCTCGTCGCCGAGGTGGCACTGCCCGCAGGTGCGGACGTCGAGGCGCTCACCGCCCGGATCGCCGCGGCGGCCGACGAGCTCGGGGTGCGCGCCACCCTGCAGCCCGCCGAGACCGACGTCCTCTAGGCCTTCGCAGTGGGCATCGTGGACGGGCACATCGTCATGCCGTCGTTGCCGCACGGACGCGTTCTCCCCGTCGTCACGGCACCGGCCGACGTGCTCTCCACGCCGTGCGTCGAAGTGGACCCGACCGACCCCGCAGTGGTCCAGCTCGCCGCGGACCTCCTCGCGACTCAGCGGGTGTCTCCGGGCTGCGTGGGGCTCGCCGCCAACCAGGTGGGCGTCGGCTGGCGGGTGTTCTCCCTCGATGTGACGGCGCACCCCAAGGCGCGGACCGCTCACGGCGAGTACGTGCTGATCAACGCCCGGATCGAGTCCGCGTCGCGCAACGAGAAGTCGCGCGAGGGCTGCATGTCGGTGCCCGACTTCACCGGTGACGTGAAGCGCGCGTCGCGCCTCGTCGTACGCGGCCTGCTGCCCGTCACCGGGGAGGAGGTCGTGCTCGACACCGACGCTTTCGAGGCTCGGGCGCTGCAGCACGAGCTCGACCACCTCGACG
>JANMMN010000016.1:0-24708 GCA_031373405.1 Actinomycetes bacterium | reverse complement strand
CCGAAGTTCGTGTGCTGTCGGTTCGGGAGGCCTCGTGGCGGCTGGTCCGGGCGGGAGAGAGCCTGCAGCGGATGCGGAAACGGGCCAAGGCGGCGCTCCGTTCTTGGAGCCAGAGGAGTCATCGCCGCGATCTTGATCGTTTGGCGGTGGCATGGAGCGTCTGCGGGTCGCGCGACCGCGACCCCAGCGCCGCTCCCTGCTCGGCTTCCGATGAACAGCAAGCTGCGACGGCGCTGCCGTGCCAGCGCCTCGGCTCGTTGGCCGCCCGGGCTCATTAAACGCCCGCAACATCACCAACTCCTGATCGTCACTGTCACGATGAACGTCGCTGTGGCACCAGACAACCCTCGGAATGACCCAACGTCAGGGACCGGTACGATCAGGGAAACCGTTGCCCCGCAGGCGATCTCGTCTGGCGGGGCAACGGCCTGGCAATGCACATGTCTGCGTACTGGAACCTTGAAACAGGGCACCGCAATAGACACCTGCGAACGCTGAATCGCGGGCGGCCGAGACACTGCGCAGCCGGTGGCGTTTAAGGGCATCCGATTACTCCGCCCCATGAGTGATGGGCACAGGTTGCTGGACGAGATGATCTTGTGCACCACGGGAGTCCGGGCTACTGTCGCCAACAGTCGGGGGGCGCGTAGGACCCGGTCCGACAGGAAACGGGGGTCGCTGTGCGTTGGTCGATGTCGAGTTCGATGAGCCGTCGGTTGTTGGCGTCGCTTGCTTCGATTGGTCTGGCCATGACGTTTCTCGTGGCAGCTGAGTCGCCAGCCGCGGCCTACGTGAAGCTCGGATGCAAGTTCAGCGGGACTAACCCGACCATCAACTACTACTTCGAGTTCACCGTTGGCTCCGCGAGGAAGACGGCGACGATCAATGGTGCGAGCCGCTGGAATGCGCAGTCGGTCCTGCCTGGCAACTTCGTTCAGGTTACGAGCGGCGGCTACAACATCTACATCAAAGAGTGGAGTTCGGTCCTGACCTACGAAGCACAGTGGGCGCCCACATCCGCGTGCACTGGAACGGCGTCGAGTGTCAAGGCCTGGACGGGAGGAACCGGCGAGCTTCGTTGGAACTCGCCTTCTCCCGGTGGGCTCGGAGGCAACGCCACCGCATTGAGGGCCATTGCCACCCATGAGTTCGGGCACGCCTTGGGCCTGGCACACACCGGCACGAGTTGCGGTACACCGCCTCCCGCTTCAGTGATGCGCACCAACGTGGCCTTCTGGACGTGCGGATGGGGCACCGAGCCTTACGCAGACGATGTTGCCGGCGTCAACGCAATCTACTAGGGGGAAGCCATGCGCACGAAGGCACATGTCGCAAGCGCCGCACTGTTCGCCGCCAGCACGCTGCTCCTCGCGGGCTGCGCTCAGTCTCCGGATCCGGCTACGTCTACTTCCCCGCTCGCACCGCCGTCCGCTAAGCAGCAGGTGGAGATGTTCGTCTTGCCCAAGGCGACGCTGAAAGAGATGGGCCAGGCTTCCGACGCTATTCTCATCGGCCGCTTCACGGGAGTGATCCAGAGGGGCTCCGAGTCCGATTTTGCGGATTCTGGGCCAACTGGCCAGGGAGTGCCGGTTGCTGTCTGGGACTTTGAGGTGGAACGCGTCGTAAAGGGCGGGGTCGGTTCACATGTCTCCGTACTAAGGCTCGACCTCGACCGAATCGAGACCGATGCGCAGGGTCCTACACCTGTCGGCGAGCGCGTCGTCCTCTTCCTGACCGGCCCCCACAAGGGCGAGGTCTATTCGGTCGTCGCGCTCGACCAGGGCATGGTTGAGTTGGGCAGCGGCGAGCAACTCTTGTGGCGAGCTGGCGGACTTGGAGGGCGGCTGCCCGACGTTGACGCGCTCGGCAAGGCCACGTAGATCCCGCGGGGACGAGGCTCGACACCCCGCTGAAACGCGTGGAAAGCGGGGCGGGCCCGCTTCGCGTCCGTCCTGGTGTTTCGCTCGGACGTAGCTCTGGCTTCAGCCGCGCTAGGCACCAGCTGCTGGGAGCTGTGCGTGACATGGAGGTTGTCCCGAGTTCCGTGGAACTTCGGTGGTGGCCCGATGTTCATCAGGCGGCGTTGACGTCCTGATCATGACTCATGGGTCCGACAGTTGTGGCGGTCTCGCGCTCGAGTGCGGTGCGCAGGGTCGCGAGGTGAAGGTGACCGTTGACGCGGCGGAACTGCTGCTTGGCCTCCACCATGCCGGCGGCGCACCAGCGCAGCGCCATCTGCCCGTTGCGCCAGCGCTTGACGTTGCGGGCGTGCTCACGAGCGATGCTGATCATCGACTCGATGGCGTTGGTCGAGCGGAACGTCCGCGCGAGGGTCGGGGGCAGGTCCAGTCGCAGCACGGTCAGGGTCTCCTCCAGCCCTTCCCGCAGACTTGCGGCCGCGCCCGGGTGGGTCTTGTCCAGCTCCCGGGCCAGGGCCTCCAGCTGTGCCTGTGCCGCGAGGGCGGAGTCGGCGTGGTAGGCCGCGCGCATCTTGCGCGCCACCGTGCCGCGCAGCCTCTGCGGGAGCTTGTCGCCCACGTTCCTGATCTTGTGGAGCTGGCAGCGAGCGAGCACCGGGTGGTCGAACACGTCCAGCACCGCGCGGCGCAGCGCCTTGCTGCCGTCCAGCACGACCAGGATCGGCGTGGTGACGTCGATCCCGCGCTCACGCAGGTCGACGAGCAGATCCCTGACCAGCGTGGCATTCTCGGTCGATCCCTCGACGAGTGCGAGGGGGTGCTTGTGGCCATTGATGTCGATGCCGAGCGCGACCACGCACAGGTGCTCAGCGAAGTACACCCCGTCGACCATCAGCCCGACCAGGTCCAACTCGGACAGGTCCGCGGCCAGCAGCTCGGCCAACGCAGTCTCGGTGCGTGCCACGAACCGGCGCGACACCGCCGAGCGGCTCGTGCCCGACGCGGTCTCCTCGACCACCCGGCCGACCGGCTCAAGGCCGAGCGAGTAGCGGCGAGTGGACAACCCAGCGAGCATCCGGCTCATCGCGAGGCGACCCAGGACCTCGGTCCCCGCGAGCGCCTCGTAGGTCGGCACCGGCAACTCGCCGCTGCCATCCGCGGCCCGCACCCGCGGCCGTTGCACGGGCACCCGGCGACCACCGAGACCAACTGCGCCAGCCCCGGCACCGTGCCGGTAGCCGACCCGGTCGGGGTTGTGCTGCCCAGGCGGGCCGCACGCCGCGGTGACATCCTCAGCCATCATCGCCGCCAGCACCTGCAGACCCGCGCCGACCGCGAGGGCGAGCAACCCCTCGCTCACGTCCGCGGCGATCTCGCTCATCGCGACCGACACGCGCTCCGGCACGGCCATCGCCTCAACAGCAGCATCGATCGTCTGATAGTTCTTACGCACGGTGGTCCCCTTCTTGAAGTGGTGTCTTGGTCGACGCCCAACTCCTACCGCAAGGCAGGACTCAAGCGGGGGACCACCACTCAAGTTCTACGAGACCCGGGACAACCTCCGTGACATGGCTCGACTGCATCAGATACTGCGGGTGCGGCCGAACCCTTCCGCCCACTCCCAAGGTCTTCACGCGATGTCGCTCGACGCTGCGACGACTTCACGCCATTGCCGGTTTCACGGATCGTCACCGAAGGCTGGCCACAACTCGACCCGGACGGCGCTGAGCGACGGCGGAATCCTGACCATCGCTTACCGCGCCGTGCACACAGGGCACCACACGCCAACCCGTGCTCCGTTCGGATTCAAGTCCCCGGCTCGGCTTGGGTGACCGCGCGGGGGGCGGCGTTCAGGGCACCTTCCCGTCGCTCGGGGGCAGTGAGGTAGTCATCCGGTAACGCTTCGAGCGTTGAGGGCGATGACCTTTCCCTGGGCGAAGCCGGACAGTGCTGCGGCGATCTGCTGGTCGCGTCCTTCGACGGCGTGTTGATAGCGCAGGGCCATGGCCGGGGTGGAGTGCCCGATGCGGGTCATGAGGTCGGCGAGGGTGGCGCCGGTGGCGGCGGCGAGGGTGGCTCCGGTGTGGCGCAGGTCGTGGAAGTGAAGGTCCGGGCGCCCGGCTGCCTCCCGGGCTGGCCAGAACGCCCTGTGGAGGCTGTAGAGGGGGATGTAGCCGCCGTAGCCGGCGTCGTAGCGGCTGAACACCGGAGAGTCATCGGGTGCCAGGACGTGGTGCTCGAGGTGCCAGCGCAGCTCGTCGAGCAGGTGCGGTGGGATGGCCACGGTGCGCTTGCCGGCAGCGGACTTCGGGTCCCCTGCGATGAACTCCCCGGGCATGCGGACCACGGCGCGGCGCACTGTGACGGTGCCGGCGTCGAGCCAGGTCGGTGCGGGTGAGTCCGGCGAGCTCGCCGAAGCGCAGCCCGCACCAGGCCGCGAGCAGGACCATCGGGCGCAGCCGTTCGGGCATCGCGGTAACGATGGCTTCGAGCTCGGGCAGGGTCGCGATGGTGACCTCGCGCACCGCACGGGTGTTGCCGGCGCCGCGGATACGGCACGGGTTCGTGCTGATCAGGTCGTCTGCGATCGCGGCGTTGCAGATCGTGCGGAGCAAGCTGTAGGCGTGCGCCCGCCGAGTCGGGTGCGCCGGATCCAAGGTCGCGTACCAAGCGCGCACCGACGCGGGGCTCAACCGGTGCAGTGCGACCCCGCCCAACGTGGGGACGATCTTGGTGTTGAACACCCGCCGGTACTCCAGCCGGGTCCGGGGCTTGAGCATCCGGGTGCGGAGGAACTCCTCGCCGTACTGGGCGACAGTGAACCGCTCCGGCTCGGCCGGGAGCTCCCCGGACGCGTGGGCGTGCAGCCACGAGGTCGCGTCGAGCTTCGTGTCGAAAGTCCGCGGCGCGGAGACCATGCGCCCCTCGTCGTTGCGGTAGCGGGCCTGCCACCGCCCCGAGGCCAGCTGACGGGGTGCTCCGGCCCCGTTCGGGCGGCGCCCGCTACGACCTGCTGATCGCCCCATGACCACCCCTGACTCGTGCCACTTTGTGCCACAACAACACCCCGACGATAGCCGATGCGGAGCGCGGTGTCTGTGGCCCGATCGTGAAACCTCAAGTGGCACAGTCACTATCGGGCATCAAAGGAAACCAAGCGACACCAGGCGAAACGACGAAACGCACATTCGAATCCTGCCGGGGGCACGCGATTTCCAGATCCCGCCGTAGGTGTGATGTGGAGATCGCGTTTCCATGAGCGCGTCAGGATTCGAGGAGGAGGAGCCCCGGTGGGGCTCCGACGGATCCTGCCGGGGGCACCGAATTTTGCGCTCGTAGCCCGTGGCCTTGAACCCTCGTCCCTATCGGGGGTGCCCCCGCAACATGCTGTTGACCACGACGAGAGGTGCGTCGGCCATGCTCTGCAAGGCTCGGGGCGGTTCAAGGTCCGGGTTCAGACAAGACTTTCCCGGCCGAAGTCCGGACCATCACAAGCGAGCTTTCACGGTTCCTCTCGCCTCGGCTGGGCCCAATGTCTGGCGATCGTGACGCCGCCCGTACCCACGTCACGAAGACTGGGTGAGCCTTGGTCAGTCGAGGTCCTTATCGAAGACCCGTCCCACGGCGATGTGAGCGAGCCGGAGCTGCTCGTCAACGGTCGTGTCCGTGGCGAAGAAGTGCCCCAGGAGGCTGTGGAACTCGCGGTCCAGCTCACCTATGGAGTCCGTGCGGCGCTTGAGGTGTGGCCTCCACATCTGTCGGACGTCGAAGTACAGCGACGTCAGGTCCACAACTTTGTCGTACAGGACCATCCGCGCCGCGGCGACATCTGTCGCAGCTAGTCGGGCAGCAGCGCGGATGTGGTCGGCCGCGGAAAGACGCAGATACTCGAGGCGCGCCTCGTCGACAGGCGGCTTGCCCTCGGCGACGAGCGCCAGGGCGTGGTCACGAACCAATCCCAAGCGGCCCTGCGGGTCGTGCAGGATCCTGGCGGTGGGCCACGCATCGGCCGCGGCGTCACGGTTGTCGGTGAAGTAGTGGATTGCTGTCGCCTCGCCGAGCCGCACCGGCTCGAACTCCTGGCCACCTCGCTCGGTGCACTCCATGACGAACCCGGGTTGCTCGACGAGTACCAGGAGATCGGCGTCGCTGCCGGCCCTCGCCGTCCCTCTCGCCTGAGATCCGAACAGGCCGATTCCGCAGACTCCTGGTTCCGCGCTCAGCTCGTCAACGAAAGCCTGGATCGCGTCGCTGACGTTGAGGGCGGGCCCGCCGTCGTGCTCGCAACCCACGCCATCCTGCGCCCGTCCAAGTAGCCGCGCGTACGTGCCGTTGTCGATCGGGCCCAGGTTGGCTCGACCCCTAATGGGGCGCTGACGTGGGCCGTGTCAAGGTCCGAGGCACCCGAGCGGGACGACGTAGACGTCGTCCTTGCGCCGGTAGCAGTACTGGCCTCCCGTGACGACGAGGAGGGCTTGAGGCGGCTTGGCGACGCGGTCTTCGGCGAGTTTGAGGAGGGAACCGGCTGCGGCGTCGATGCTGCGACCGCCTCCGAGCTTGACCTCGATTCCGATCCAGTTGCCGCGGCGGTCTTCGGCGATGAGGTCGACCTCGAAGCGGCCGCCGGCCTCGCGGTAGTGGTAGACCTCGGCGTCGTTGTTCTGGGCGTAGACGCGGATGTCTCGGGTGGCGAGGGATTCGAAGAGGAAGCCGAAGGTCTCCAGGTCCTCGAGCAGGCGCTGGGGGGTGCAGCGCATCAGGGCTGCGGCCAGTGACGGATCGACGAGGTGACGCTTGGGGGTCTCGACGAGCTGTGAGCGGGAGCGGAGCTTCGGGCTCCAGGCGTCGACATCGTCGACGACCATGAGGCGTCGCGCGGCGTCCAGGTAGGGCTCCGCGGCCCACCGGGAGAGGCCGCGTTCGTCGGGCGAGTCTCCCGACCGTGATGCGGAGAGCGGAGTCGGGTCGGCGTCGCCGTTAGCTCGCTCCACGATGGTTGCCACCTTGGCGGGGTGAGCGGTGAGCTGGGCGTAGGCGTGGAGGAATCGGCGGATACGTCGGGGGTCGCGCCGGGTCCCTGAGACGGTGAGGACGTCGACTTCGATGAGGGTGTCCAGGTAGGACTTCAGGTAGGTGGTGGCCTCGTCGGGTCCACGTCCGATGAGCAGCGGCCAGCCGCCGGTGACGACGTGGTCGGCGTAGCGGGGGACGGAGATCTCGCTCACCGCGCTCGGCACCTCCTCGCCGGCGAGCAGCCGCGCGAGGGAGATCTCGCCGGTGGAGTGCCCGAGCTCGGCAAGGGTGAGCGGGCGCATGCGCAGGCGCGCGAACCGGCCGGCCCCGGAGTGGCGTGGAACGTCGTCGGCCGGGGTGGCGGAGCCGGTCAGGATGAACTGCCCTGGGTCCCTGCGGTCATCGACGCCGCGGCGTACCGCGTCCCAGACGGCCGGGACACGCTGCCACTCGTCGATGAGGCGGGGCGTCGGGCCGTCGAGGAGCAGCCCGGGGTTGACCGCGAGCAGCTGATCGCCGTCGGGGACCTGGTCGAGGAGGATCTCGCTGGCGGCTCGCTGGCGGGCGGTCTGGGTCTTCCCGCAGCCCTTGACACCTTCAATCAGCACCGCGCCGAGGGCGTCGAGCGCCAGATCAAGCTGGGCGTCAGCAATCCGCGACAGGTACTCGGCCACCGGGTGCCGCACCTCCTCCGAGCACTCGAACTGACGCGTCCACGGGACGGAGCCTACTCAATCTGACGTTTTCAGACTACCGTTGATGACGCAGAAAGCCTACCAAAACTGGCATCCAAGGGGAATGAGATGACCCAAGCCGGAACAGCGAAGCGCACATTCGAATCCTGCCGGGGCACGCGATTTCCAGATCCCGCCGTAGGTGGGATGTGGACATCGCGTTTCCATGAGCGCGTCAGGATTCGAGGACGAGGAGCCCCGGTGGGGTTCCGACGGATCCTGCCGGCGGCACTCTGTGATCTCTCAGGACATCGGAATGGCCCGAACCCGAGGCACGCGGTGATCCTGCGAGCCGCGGGTCGCTGCGATGGCTGGCAGAGTGGCCGCGTGGACGACTCCCCCACCCACCCCGGCCCGCGCGTCGAGGTGCTGGCGCCCCGCGACGTCCCCCTCGGCGGACCGCGCGCGATGTCAGTACGCCGCACCCTCCCGCAGCGTCATCGCTCGCTCATCGGCGCGTGGTGCTTCCTCGACCACTTCGGTCCCGACGACGTCGAGGTCTCCGGAGGAATGCTCGTGCCGCCTCACCCGCACGCTGGCCTGCAGACCCTCACCTGGCTCTTCGCGGGCCGGGTCGAGCACCGCGACAGTGGCGGCCACCAGGCCGTGGTCGGACCCGGCGAGCTCAGCCTCATGACCGCGGGCCACGGGATCTGCCACTCGGAGATCTCGACCCCCGACACGACCGTGCTGCACGGCGTGCAGCTGTGGATCGCCCTGCCCGATGCAGACCGCGAGACCGGGCGCGACTACGTGCACCACGTTCCGCGCCAGGTCGACCTCGACGACGCGACGGTCACCGTCTTCGTCGGTGAGCTGCTCGGCGTGCGGGCCGATGCACCGTCGTTCACCCCTCTGCTCGGCGCAGAGGTCCTGCTCGGACCGCACGTCGTGCTCGACCTCGGCGTCGACGAGGGGTTCGAGCACGGCGTGCTCGTCGACGGCGGCGACGTCGACATCGACGGAACTGCCCTCACGCGCCACGAGCTCGGCTACATCGCTCCCGGCCCCCAGCGTCTGACGCTCACCAACCGTGGCGCGACCCCGGCGCGCCTGATCCTGCTCGGGGGTACGCCGTTCACCGAGCCGATCGCGATGTGGTGGAACTTCGTGGGCCGCACCCACGAGGACGTCCTCGAGATGCGCACCCAGTGGCAGTCCGAGGCCGATCGCTTCGGCACGGTCGCCGGGTCCGAGGTCAGGCTCGGTGCACCGGAGCTGCCGCACGCACGGATCCGGTCGCGCACCAATCCGAGAGCCATCCCCCAGACTCAGACCTCGACCGACGAGCCGTCGGCGAGCCGCGAGTAGTCCGTCTCGGACTTCAGGTCCAACCACCGGTCGACCACCATCGCGCCGATCGGGCTGAGCAGCGCGTCGTGGATGGAGATCGCCTGCCGCGGGGCCACTGCCCGTACGAAGTCGATCGCCTCGGCGAGCTTGAGCCACGGTCCCGACGTCGGCACCAACAGCGTGTCGACGGCGTGCTCGGGCACGAACAGGGCGTCGCCCGGGTGGTAGACCGAGCCGCCCACGACGTAGCCGACGTTCGCACAGCCGGGTAGCTGGTCGTAGATGTCGGCGTGCCGACCGCCGACCACGTCGACGGCGTACCCGGCGGCCTCGAAGGAGTCACCCGGCGCGACCACGTGCACCGCGTCGCCGAGGCCGGTGAGCAGCTCGGCCACCGACGCCGGCGCGTGCACCCGCAACGACGAGCTGCGCGCGGCGAGCTCGGTGAGGGCCTCGACGTCGACGTGGTCGACGTGCTCGTGCGTGACGAGAACCTCGTCGATGCCGTCGTACACCTCTCGGGTCGCCCACACGCCAGGGTCGATGAGCAGACCGCGCTCACCGTCGTCGAGGCGGACGCAGGCGTGGGAGTACTTCGTGATGCGCATGTCGGCGAGCCTATGGCCGGTCGGCTCGGCTGGGCCGGGCGGAGGAATCCGGCCGGCGCCGTACGCTCGAGCGGCCATGACCGACATCCGCACGTTCCACCCGCGCCGAGGCCGCATGAGTACGGCACAGGTCGAAGCGCTCGCACGACTTCTTCCGGCCTTCACGGTCCCCGACGGGGACATCGAGGCCGCGACGATCTTCGCGGGGCGCCCCGTGGTGCTCGAGATCGGCTTCGGCCTCGGCGACGCGACGGTGGCGATGGCCCAGGCCGACCCAGGCACGGGGATCATCGCCGTCGACGTCCACACCCCCGGGGTCTCGCGGCTGCTCTCAGCGATCGAGCGGCTCCGTCTCGACAACGTCCTCGTCGTGCACGGCGACGCCGTGGAGCTGCTGCGTCAGCGCGTCGGACCGGGCTCGCTGCAAGCGATCCGAGTGTTCTTCCCCGACCCCTGGCCGAAGTCACGCCACCACAAGCGGCGCATCGTGCGCCCCGACCTCGTCGCGCTCATGGCATCACGGCTGCGACCCGGCGGCGTGCTGCACGCCGCCACCGACTGGGCCCCGTACGCCGAGGTCATGGCCCAGGTTCTCGACGCCGAGCCGATGTTGGTCGGCGTCTACGACGGGCCGGCGCCGAGGCTCGAGCGACCGATGACGAAGTTCGAGCGCAGCGGGATCGAGCAGGGCCACGAGGTCACCGACCTCGTCTACCGCCGCCGCTGAGTGGGGAGCGGCCCGCGTCTCTGACGACGCGATGGGGCTCATCCGCCCCAGGGCCGCCACCAGGACGCGAGCCAGACGCGGTAGGCGACCTGATCCTGCTGAGCGCACGTCGCGCGATCCGCCGTGGTGGCGAATGCGGTGCCGCCGTAGGCAGCCCACAACGTGGAGCTCATCTGCCACTTCCCGCGGTAGGTGCCGCCCGGGCTCGTGATCGAACAGCTGCCGCCCGACTCGCGCTGGACGATCGTCCGGCCGTGCTCGGACGTCATCCACACCGCCAACGGAATGGCGTTGCGCGCGGTGCGCAGAGTGCTGGCGGCGGTCGTCATCGTCGGGTCGCTGACCGCTGCGCTCGCAGCGACGATGCTGGCGCGCGAGGCAGCGGCTGCCCGGCGCTTGAGCGCGGCCCACGTGGTCGGCCCGACCACTCCGGTCGCGGGCAGCTTGAGCGTGGCCTGGAACCTCTTCACGGCCGCCTGGGTGCGGAGCCCGAAGTAGCCCGTCGGCTTGACGCCGAGGATCTTCTGGACCGTCGTGACATACGGACCGCGCGAACCGCGCTTGAGCACGGGCACCACCGTGACGGTGTGCACGACGACGACGGAGCCGTGTGCGCTCGCGGGGGCGGCGTGCGCGCTGCCGGGCACGAGCCCGATCAGCAGCGCGGCCGACACGGTTGCTGCGCCGAGGAACGCGCGCACAGAAATGAGACGTGACGTCATTCGGTGTCCTCCGCCGCCTGCGAGGTGAGCTGTCGGGTTGGGCCCGAGGAAGGCCTGCCGCTGACGCGACTTCACCCCGAGGCCGGCACGCGATCTACCGGCCGAGTGTGTGGTTCCCCCACTCCCGTCCGAGGCATGGTCCACGGCCGTGGACGGGGTTCGGCGGTCCGGCCGTGGTGCCCTGCTTCGCTGCAAGGCGTGCCGACCGTAACGGCAGAATCTCGATCCTGTCGAGTGCACGCGGCAGTTCGGTCACCGCGTCGCCACGCTGCGTGAGCAGCCGCCTACCGGGCTGCGGCTCCTCGGCCTGACTGTGGCAGCCTGGCGTCAACCCGACCTCCTGCGCGCACGACCCCGCGCCGGTCGCCGGTCCGGCCTAGCCTCGGGGCTCCTCACCACCGTCGGAAGGATGCCCGTGCCCGACATCCGCATCGACGTGCCCGGGGTCGGACCACTGCCCGCGTACTTCTCCCCCACGTCGACGACGGCCGGGCCGGCCCCCGCTGTGGTCGTCGTGCACGAGGCCTTCGGCCTCACCGACGACATCCGTCACCTCGCCGACGAGTTCGCCGGACGCGGTTTCCACGCGGTCGCGCCCGACCTGCTGTCCTACGGCGGGATGATGCGCTGCCTCGTCACCGTGACGCGCGCCCTGAGCGCCGGTGAGGGCCGACCCTTCGCCGAGATCGACGCGTCCCGTCGATGGCTGGGCGACCGCGACGACTGCACGGGTTCGGTGGGCATCGCGGGCTTCTGCCTCGGCGGCGCGTTCGCCCTGCTCATGGCGAACCGTGGATTCGGGGCGAGCGCGGTCAACTACGGTCGGCTGCCCAAGGGGCTCGACGAGGCAGTTCGGGGGGCGTGCCCCGTGGTGGCGTCGTACGGCGCACAGGACGCGACCTTGCGCGGCGCGGCGCTCACCTTGGCCGGGGCGCTGGAGAGGGCGGGGGTCGAGTACGACGTGAAGGAGTACCCGGAGGCAGGGCACTCGTTCCTCAACCACTCGTCGGCACCCGGATGGATGGCGCCACTGACCCGCGGCATGCACGCGGGCTACGTCGACACGGCTGCGACCGATGCTTGGGCGCGGATCCAGCGGATGTTCGACAGCGCGCTGCGCCCGCAGGCCTGAGCGGTCAGGCAGCGACCCAGCGCACCGTCCCGGCATCGACGACCGCGTGCCACGTGCCGGGCGCGCACGACGCGAGCGGAAGCACCACGAGCCGCTCGAGCGATCGCTGCACCGGGCGCGCTCCGTACGCCGGGTCGTAGCCCTCGCTCGCCACGAGGTCGACCACGGCCGGGTCGACCGTCAGTGTGTAGCCGCGCGGGACCATCCGGGCCACGACGACGTCGTCGATCATGCGCTGTGCGATCTCGCGGACCGCGTCGAGGGTGAGCGGCCGGAACACGAGCACGTCGTCGAGCCGGTTGACCAGCTCGGGCGCCATCCGATCCTTCACCGCGGTCAGGACGGCCGACTCGTCGGCCCGTGGATCCATCGGCGTGGTGGCGGTGCGACCTTCGAAGACCCGCGCGCCGATGTTCGTCGTCATCGCCACCACGACGCGGCGGAAGTCGGCCGTGCGACCTAGTCCGTCGGAGAGCCGACCGGCGTCGAAGACCTGCAGGAAGGTGTTCCAGACGGCCGGATCCGCCTTCTCGATCTCGTCGAGGAGGAGCACGCACTCCGGCCGCGCGAGGATCTTCGTGGTGAGCCACGACGACGGCTCGGTCGAACCCACATACCCCGGTGGCGAGCCGACGAGCTTGGCGACCGAGTGCGGCTCGGCGTACTCGCTCATGTCGAGTCGCACGAGGGCGTCCTCGCCGCCGAACACCTCGGACGCCAGCGCCTGCGCGAGCGCGGTCTTGCCCGTGCCGGTGGGGCCGGCGAAGAGGAATACGCCGTCGGGGCGAGGCGGTCGCACGTCGAGCTCGGAGCGGGTCACCGTGAGTCGGCGTACGACTCGGTCGAGGACCTCGTCCTGCCCCACGATCCGGCGACCCAGTCCCGCCCGGACCAGGTCCGGCGCGTACGCCGGACGCACGTCCGGAGGCAGCACGTCGACGACGCGCGCCAGTCGATCACCGCGGAGCGACGCGAGCGCGACCGCGTGGTCGAGCCGGCGGACGGCGAGCGCGGGATGCGCGTCGACGTCGACCGGCCGCGCCGGTGCGACTGCTGCCTCGACCGCGCCAGGCTCGAACTGTGCCCCCTGCGCAGTGGCCGCGCGCGCGTGCCGATCGGCGACGAGCCGCACGTCCTGGTCGGGCATCGGGGGGATGCCGACACGCACGCACTCGTCGACCAGCTCGGACTCCGCAGCGTGCAACGCGGCGGAGTACTGCGCGGCGAGCACGAGCACGACCCGACGGGTCGGGTGGTCGATGGCACCGCGGACGACGGAGAGCAGGCCGGCGTCGAGGCGGCTCCCGCCGCCGAGCCCGGAGAGCACCTCGAGGTCGTCGAGCACCACGACGGATCGGTCACCGACCTCCTCGAGGAGCGCCTGGACCCGTACGGCGGTGTCACGCACGAGGGCATCGCCCGCGCGCACCAGGACGACGTCTCGCCCACGGAGCGGGCCGTCGTACGAGGGATGCTCGATCCGTGCGGCGAGCAGCCCGGCGATGGTCGTGCGCCCGCTCCCCTCGGGTCCGATCAGGAGCGGTGTGCGCCCCGACCCGAGCGCGGCGAGGAGGGGATCCACCGCCGATGGACGTGCGATGAGATCGGGATCGGCTCGCACGACGCCTGCGTACTGCGCCCGGATCGCGGAGAGCATCCCCGCACCACCTGCCTGGGTCGCGATCGGGAGGGACGGCGCCGGGTCGCCGGGGTCACCGGCCACGGAGCGCAGCACGACGGCGAGCGAGGCGATCGGGTCGGCCGAGCGGGCCGCCGCCGAGAGGGCCTCGCGCGTGCCCGGCGTCGGCAGCGGCGCGGTGTAGGTGCGCGGCTCCTGCGAGAGACGCATCGACGCCTCGGTGACCAGTGAAGGCCCCAGCACCGGTCGGGCGGCGGCGCCGTGGTCGCGCTCGAGGACCCGTACGAGGTGCCATGGCGTGATCCGGCCGTGGCCGAGCCGCTCCGCCTCGTCGGTCGCGCGGGCGAGGACGTCGACGAGCTCGGCAGGGACGGTGCTGGGGTCACTCATGACCCCACGGACGCTAGCGGATGGTGCGGTCGCGGCCGGTGAGGGCAGAGCCCAGCGGGCCGCAGCCGTTCGACGAGGGTTGACAGGGATCCAGGTCACGATTCGGGTGTCACAGGCTTGAGTGCTGCCGGCATCGACCCGATACGGGGGCATGACGCCGAACAGTCCGGAGCCGATCGTGCGGGCGATGCTCGCCGCAGTGCACCGACGCGACCACGCCCACGGGGACGCGTCCTGCCACCCCCATAGCGTCGAGGTCGTCCACCTCGGCAGCGCGTCGATCGCCGTGTGCCACGACTGTGTGTTCGAGTCGGGATTTCACACCGTCCGCGACTGTGAGAGCGCAGCAGCGCATCATCGCGTCGCCACCGGCTGAGTCGAGGTCACCCGCGCGCGCTAGCGTCCTCCCGTGACCCAGGACAGCTCGCCCGAGCCCGGGTGGTACCCCGACCCGTCGGGCCCGCCCGGACTGCGTTGGTGGAACGGTGTGTCCTGGTCGGACACCACGCACGCGATGCCCGGCAGCGACGCTCCCGGCAGCGAGGCTGGCGACGTCGAGAACGCGTACCCGGACATCTTCGACGACGGCAGCGAGGCGGGGGCCACGGAGTCGGGGGTCATTGACGCGTCCTCGTCACGGCGTGGTCGGGGCCTCGCCATCGCCATCGGTGTCGTCCTCACCGGCGTCGCGGTCATCACCGTCGTGGCGCTGCTCTCGGCCATCGCGAGCCGCAGCCAGCTCGACACGGCCGCGGTCGAGCAGCAGATCGCCCAGGAGCTGTCGGTTCAGACGGGCCAGACCACGACCGTGCGGTGCCCCGACTCGGTCACCCTGGAAGCGGATGCCACCTTCACGTGCAGCGCGAGCACGGCAGACGGACGCAGCGGCCAGGTCGCTGTCACCCAGGACGATGCCGAGGGCAACGTCACCTGGCGTCTCGTCGACTGAGCCAGCACATCACGCCCTGCCGACGCTGCACCATCTCGTCACGCCCTGCCGACGCTGCACTATCTCGTCACGCCCTGCCGACGCTGCACCATCTCGTCACGCCCTGCCGACGCTGCACCATCTCGTCACGCCCTGCCGACGCTGCACCATCTCGTCACGAGATCATCCAGCACGACACGCCGCGCCCGACACCGCAATACCTGCTGCACGATCTCGTGACGAGATCATCCGGCCAGTCGCCGACCGACGCTAGGCCGTGGGGGCCTTGGACTTCGGCTTGGCTGCGGCCTTGCTGCTCGGTCGCGTCGCCTCGCCGCCCCCCGTGCTCTTGACCGCCTTGCGGACCTTCTCCGGCTTCGACTCGGCCTTGGGCGCATGATCGGTCGTGGCCTTCACCTCGGTGCCGGCGCGCGCCCGCGCCACCGACGCCTCGAGGGCCGCCATGAGGTCGAGAACCTCGTCGCCGGCGCCGCCGTCCTCCACCGCAGCGACGACGCCGTCGCCGCCGGCGATCTTGTCCTGGATCATCGCCATCATCGCGTCGCGGTACTCGTCGCGGAATGCCGTCGGGTCGAAGTCCGCAGCCATGCTCTCCACGAGGCTCGCGGCCATCGCGAGCTCGGCGGGTCGCAGCTCGATCTCCCCGGCGAGGGCGGGAAATGACGGTCGCCGGAGCTCGTTCGGCCACAGCATCGTCTGCAGACTCAGCACGTCCTCGGTCACCCGCAGCGCAGCAAGGTGCGTCTTCTGACGCATGGTCACCAGCACGATCGCCGTGCGGTCGGTGGCTTTGAGCGCCTCGCGCAACAACGTGTAGGCCTTGACGGCGGTGGGCTCGGGCTCGAGGTAGTAGCAGCGTTCGAACAGGATCGGGTCGACCTGATCGGCGGGCACGAACTCGAGGACGTCGATCTCCTTCGTCGTCCGCACCGGGAGACCGACGAAGTCGGCGTCGTCGAGGATGAGCATCTCTCCGGAGTCGGTCTCGTAGCCCTTCGCGATCTGCGCCTGCGTCACCGTCTCACCGCACACCGAGCAGACCTTGCGGTACTGGATCCGGCCGCCGTCGGCCACGTGCACCTGCCGGAAGCTGACATCGTGGCTCTCGGTCGCGACGAACGCCTTCACCGGGATGTTGACGAGCCCGAACGCGACAGAGCCCTTCCAGATCGCCTGCATACAGGCAGGATGACGGTATGTCGGCCGCCTCCGCCACCCCCGCGCAGGTGGAGATCGGATCTCGGCGCCTCCGGCTGACCAACCTCGACAAGGTGCTCTATCCCGCTGACGGCACGACCAAGGCCGAGGTCGTGCGGTGGTACGCCGATGCCGCGGCTGCTCTGGCGCCGTACGCGGCGCGTCGTCCGGTCACCCGCAAGAGGTGGCCTGATGGTGTCGCAGCCCCCTCGTTCTTCGAGAAGAACCTGCCGAAGGGCACTCCCGACTGGATCGCCCGCGCGACTCTCGCGCACTCCGATCGCGACGTCACCTACCCGTTGATCCCCGTGGACGCCACCGACGCACTCGCGACGCTCGTGTGGTTCGCCCAGTGCGGTGCCCTCGAGCTGCACGTGCCGCAATGGCGCCTTCTCGATGACGAGCCGCAGCGCCCGGACCGGCTGGTGATCGACCTCGATCCCGGTCCGGGGGCCGGCCTGGACGAGTGCGTCGCGGTGGCTCTCGCGGCGCGAGCGCGCATGCGCGCCGAGCGCCTCGAACCTGTCGCGGTCACGAGCGGGTCCAAAGGCATGGCGCTCTATGCCGCGCTGGCCGGCTCGACGCTCCAGCAGTCCGACGCGGACGAGGTGTCGGCGTACGTGAAGGGGATCGCGCAGGAGCTCACGCGCGAGCTGCCGGACCTCGTGCTCTGGCGGATGACGGCGGCGCTGCGGCCGGGCAAGGTGTTTCTCGACTGGAGCCAGAACAACGGCAAGAAGACGACGATCGCCCCGTGGTCGCTGCGGGGCCGCGACCACGCCTTCGTCGCGGTGCCGCGGTCGTGGGACGAGGTCGAGGCGGGCGGCCTCAAGCAGCTCACCATGGATGCCGCTCGCGAACGACTCGCCGACCCCGATCCGTTGGCTGGCCTGGCTGACGCCCGCTGACCACCCCGGCCCGCGAGCCTCACGCCTCGGTGGGCTCCGCGTCGAGCGGCGCGGGCTCGAGCAGGTGCGATCGATCCTCGTCGTGTCGACCCACGTCACTGGTGAGGAACGACGCACCGATGATCCCGGCGGCGAGCATGACGACCGACGCCGCGACGAAGGCCGCCTGGAACCCCTCGACCGAGGCTGCCGCCTGGTCCAACCCGCCACCGAGCGGGGCTATGGTGACGTCGACCGCGAAGGCGACGATGGTCGCGAGCCCGATCGCCGATCCGATCTGGCTCGACGCGTTGACGACGGCGGACGCGACCCCGGCGTAGTCGTCGTCGACCCCGTCGACGCCTGCGATGGTCGATCCGATGAAGCCGGTGGAGACACCGAGAGCGAGCAGAACCATCCCGGGGAGGATGTGGGCGACGTAGCTCCCCTCGACCGGGATGTGCGAGAGCAGCCACAGACCGAGGGCCGCACCGGCGAGGCCGAAGGGCAGCAGCCGGCGAACGCCGAGCCGTGGGATCAGAGCCGTGAGTGCACCGATCCCGACCATCACCGCGAGCGCGAACGGGACGTAGGCCAGACCGGCCTGCAGGGGCGACCAGCCGAGGACTTGCTGCATGTAGAGGGTGAGGCTGAAGAAGAAAGTGCCCATGGCCGCGGCGACCAGGATGCTGACGATCGCGGCGGTGACCCTGTTGCGGCTCTGGAACACGGCCTTGGGGATCAACGGGTCGGTCGCCACGCGCTGGCGCAGGACGAACGCCACGAGGAGCAGGACGGCGCCCGCCATCTCGAGCACGAAGGGCGAGCTCGTCCACGACGCGGCGCCCTTGGCCAACAGCGCGTAGACGGCGAGACCGACACCGGCGGTGATCAGCGCGGCGCCGGCGTAGTCGAGCCCGCCCTCCTTCGGGCGACTGCTCTCCGGCACCACCCGGGGCGCCACGAGCACCGCGACGAGAGCGACCGGCACGTTGATGAGGAACACCCAGCGCCAACCGGCGTACTCGGTGAGGATGCCGCCGATGATGACGCCGGCCACGCCACCGACACCACCCAAGCCTCCCCACACGCCCAGGGCCTTCGACCGCTCCCGCTTGTCGGTGAACATGAGGGAGATCAGCGACAGGGCCGACGGCGCGACGAGTGCCGCAGCGGCACCCTGGAGGAATCGGGCCGCGACCAGCAGCCCCGGAGTCCACGCGATCCCCGCCAGCAGGCTCGCGATCGCGAACACGCCCATGCCGATCATGAACAGGCGTCGACGCCCCACGATGTCGGCGAGTCGTCCGCCGAGCAGCAGCAGCCCACCGAAGGCAAGCGCGTAGGCGTTCACGACCCAGGCGAGACCGGACTGGCTGACGCCGAGATCCCCGCCGATCTGGGGCAGCGCGACGTTGACCACGGTGTTGTCGAGGGTGAGCACGACCTGCGCCAGCGCCAGGACCATGAGCGCCTTCCAGCGGGTGGGGTAGACCCCCACCTGCGCGGCGGAGAGCCCCGGAGTGCTGGCGAACGACATACGGTGTCCCCTCGTGCTTGCTCGGCAGGCGCGGAAGCCCGGCGCCGGCGACCTCATGGTGACCGTCAATGGTTGAGCACGTCAAATATCTAGGTAGTCTAGGGGCGTGACCCCGCTGCGCCGCGATGTGAGCACCGACGTCGTGCATCTCCTGCTCGAGGTCACCTTCGCCCAGCGCGACCGGATCGAGGCCGCGGCTCGAGCGCACGACCTCACTGCCTCCGGAGCGCTCCTCCTGCTCCACCTCGAGTCGCCGACCCCGATGAGCGAGCTCGCGCGGGTGCTGCGATGCGACGCGTCCAACATCACCGGGATCGTCGACCGGCTCGCCGCCCACGATCTCGTCGAACGGGTCGAGCACCCGGCCGACCGACGCGTACGCCGGGTGGCGCTCACCTCGCTCGGGCGCCGGATCCGCGACGCGGTCGACGCCGAGCTCGTCGGCAGCGACCCCGGCCTCGACGCCCTCAACTCCGACGAGCGTGCCCAGCTGCGCGACCTGCTCGCCCGGGTCGCCACGCAGTACCGGCCGTGACCGGGGCTCGGCGGGGTAGCGTCGGTCCTTCCTAGCCCACCCGAGGAGTCCAGGTGCCGACCGTCGAGACCGTGGCCGTCGTGCACCCGTTGAAGACGGGAGGGCTCGACGCCGCTCGCGAGCAGCTCGCCACCTGGGCGCACGCCGCGGGCGTCTCCGCACCGCGGGTCGTGGCGACCACGGCGGACTCGCCGGGCGGCGACCAGGCCCGTGCGGCCGTGGCCGCCGGCGCCGACCTGGTCATCTCGTGGGGCGGGGACGGCACGGTGCGCTCGGTCGCGGACGGGCTCGCCGGCACCGACGTCGCGCTCGGCCTCATCCCCGGAGGCACCGGCAACCTGCTGGCCCGCAATCTGGGGATCCCGCTCGACCTCGAGGCCGCCGCGTCAGTGGCCTTCACCGGGGCCGACCGGCGCATCGACGTGGTCGACATCGGTGTCGGAGGAGGCACGGCAACCAGCACGGTGATGACCGGCATGGGGCTCGACGCGATGCTGATCGACGCCCCCGAAGCACTCAAGGACGCCATCGGCCCCTCTGCCTACGTCCTGAACTCGGTGCGGGTGCTGCGGCACAAGGCGATGCGCGTCGGAGTCGCGGTCGACGGCGGTCGGCCGCGGTGGTTCCACGCGCGCAGCGTGCTCATCGCCAACGTCGGCCGGCTGATCGGCGGTCTCGACGTCGTGCCCGAGGCGGATGCGTCCGACGGCCTTCTGCACGTCGTGGTGCTGCCGCTCGAGACTCCCGTCGACTGGGCTCGCACCGGTGTCGGCATGATCCGGCGTACGGGGTCGCACGAGGACTCGCGCACCCACCTTCACGGCACCTCTGCCTGGGTCGTCGCACGAAGCGACCAGCCGCGGCAGATCGACGGGGACGTGATCGAGGAAGGCCACGTCCTCCACGCCCAGGTGCGACCCGGCGCGCTGACCGTGCGCGTTCCCCGCTCCGCACGCTGACCGCAACCGCAGGGTGCGCCGCGCTCAAGGGGTGCCCGTGGCTGCCGATGACGCTGTGGAGGCCGCACCGCGGTCGAGCCGTCCGAGGCGAAGGAGACCACGGTGCGCCGCAGCATGTCGCTCACCGCGACCTTCGCCCTCGTCAGCCTGATCGCGATGGCCGTGCTCGGTGTGACCCTGGTGACCTCCATCGGTCAGATGATGCGTCAGCAGGCTCTCGGCGAGGCCGTCCGCACGGCAACGGCGTACGCCGACTCCGGCATCCGCGACAGGGTCACTGCGGCCGAGTGGCAAGCCGAGGAGTTCACGCCACGCACCCTCGACCGGCTGCGGCTCAACCTCAACCCCGACCACACCCTGCTCGCCATCCGGCTCTGGGGGATGTCCGGGCGACTGCACTTCGACACGGCAGGGACGACGACCTTCGCGACCCCGGACGCCAGTCGACTGGCCCGTGCGGTGGGGGGCGGCGGTCCTAGCGCCGCCCTCGTCACGGAGGTCACCGCAACCGACGTCGGCATGCCTGGCATGAGGTCCGGCGTGGAGACCGTGCTGGACGTCTACGTGCCGGTCCGCCCTGACCGCGACTCCTCGAATGCCTATGGCGTCGCGGAGATCGTGCTCGACTACTCCCCCACCGAAGCGGCGACGACGCAAGCGGTGCAGAACCTCGCGATCATCGTCACCCTCGGGCTGCTCCTCGTGTGGGTGCTGCTCTACCGAACCGTGAGCAACGCCAGCCACCGGCTGCGCAGCACGGCGGAGGAGAACGCACGGCTCGCCCTGCTCGACCCGTTGACCGGGCTGCCGAACCGACGCCTGCTCGCCGAGCGGATGGAGAAGGCCATCGCCGCCGCTAAGGCCGACGGGCACCACGTCGGGCTGCTGCTGCTCGACGTCGACCGGTTCAAGGAGATCAACGACTCGCTCGGTCACGACCGCGGTGACACGCTGCTCGTGCAGGTGGCCGACCGGCTCCGAGAGATCGTGCGCGAGACCGACACCGTGGCCCGTCTGGGCGGCGACGAGTTCGCGGTCCTGCTCACCACGGTGCGCAGCGTCGAGGACGGGGCGATGTTCGCCGAACGCGTGCTCGGCGCCTTCTCGCAGCCGTACGTCATCGACGGCCTCGTGCTGCATGTCGAGACCTCGGTCGGGCTCGCGCTGCTGCCCGACCACGCCGACGACGCTCAGACGCTGCTCAAGCGTGCCGACGTCGCGATGTACATCGCGAAGGCCGGGCGCCGCGGCATGAGCATCTACGAGGCCGAGGGTGACTCCAACTCACCGGCTCGCCTCATCCTGCTCGGGGACCTGCGCCGTGCGCTCGACGCCGACGACCAGCTCTCCGTGCACTATCAGCCCAAGCTCGATCTCAACACCCGCGCCATCGTCGGGCTCGAGGCGCTGCTGCGGTGGAACCATCCCTTGCGCGGCAACATCCCCCCCGGTGACTTCATCCCGCTCGCCGAGCAGACCGGCCTCGTGCACATGATCACCCGACGGGTGCTGGAGCTGGTGCTCACCCAGATCCGGATCTGGCGTGCCGACGGGTGGGAGATCCAGGTCGCCGTCAACCTCTCCGCGCTCAACCTCGCGGAGCCCGACCTCGACCGCAAGATCGCCGACCTGCTCGAGGAGTACGACGTCCCCGCCCGGCTGCTCGAGTTCGAGATCACCGAGTCGGCGATCGTGCAGGACCCGGAGCGCGCCGCGGCGACGCTGCGACGCATCGCGGCGATGGGGTCGACGATCGCGCTCGACGACTTCGGCATCGGCAACACCTCGATCAGCCAGCTGCGCGACCTGCCGATCGACACGCTCAAGATCGACCGCTCCTTCATCCTGGACATGGCGACCGCCGGTGGCGAGGTGCTGGTCAAGGTGGTCACCGACCTCGCTCACGAGTTCCAGATGGTCGCTGTCGCCGAGGGAGTCGAGGAGCCCGACATCGCCGAGCGGCTCCGCGCGCTCGGGTGTGACCTGGCCCAGGGCTTCCTCTACGCACGGCCCGTTCCCGCGCACGAGCTTCCGGCCATCTTCGCGACCTATGGCACCAACCCGCGACTCCCTGCGGGCCACGTCGTCGACGCCTGATCCGTTTCCGACGGCCAGCGAAGGGGTCAGGCTCGGACGGCCACGCTCGACGAACCGTCGGGCAGTCGACGGACCTCGATCCGGTCGGGGATGCGGTCCTTGAGATCGCCCAGGTGGCTGACGATCCCGACGACGCGTCCGCCGTCGCGCAGCGCGTCGATCACGTCGAGCACGGACTCGAGCGTGTCGACGTCGAGCGTGCCGAAGCCCTCGTCGACGAACAAGGTCTCGAGCTCGACGCCGCCCACCTCGTCGCGCACCGTGTCGGCCAGGCCGAGGGCGAGGGCGAGCGAGGCGTAGAAAGACTCGCCTCCGGACAGGGTGCGGGTGTCGCGTCGGGTGCCGGTCCACTGGTCGAGGACCGCGAGGCCGAGCCCGGCCTTCCGTCCGCCCGAGACCACCTCGTCACGCTCGAGCACGAAGCGTCCGCTGCTCATGACCTCGAGGCGGCGGCTCGCGGCTGCGACCACCGCGTCGAACCGCTCACGCAGGACATAGGTCGACAACGTCATCCGCCGCGGGTTCACCGTCCCCTGACCTGTCACGGCGTCCGCGACCCGCACCACCGATCGGGTCGCTGCCCGCACGGCCACGGTGGCGTTCTCCGCCTCGGCTAGCTGCACCCGGCAGGCACCCACATCACGCACCCGTGCTCGCGCTGCGGCGGCCGCGACCCGGGCCACGTCGTGGACGGCGACGGCATCGGCGAGCACCGCCTCGACGGCAACGACGTCGGGCGGGTCGAGCGGCGCACCGAGCACCTCGGGGTCGGCGAGCGCACCGTCGACCACGGCCCACGCCGCCCGGTGCGTCTCGACCCGGGCGGTCAGTGCCGTCAGCTCCGTGTCGTCGAGCAGGGCAGCGCGCGCGGACGGGGCGTCGGAGAATCCCGCCTCGCGCGCGGCCGCGCCGGCGAGTGCTCGGGCCCGGTCGCGGCGGTCACGAGCAAGCTGCGCGGCACCGCCGGCGTCGGCTGCGCCGTCGAGCACGTCGGCCGCCGTCGCGAGCTCGGCCTGCCGCACCGCGACCGAGCTGCGGCCCGCACGCGCCACACCGACAGCGGCCGTGGCCTCACCAAGGGCCTGGAGCAATGCCCGAGCCCGCTCCTGCGTGGTCGCGACCTCGGACTCGATCGCCACGAGGCGTTCACGTGCGTGGTCGAGATCGGACTGAGCACCAGCGAGTTGATCGCTGAGCAGCCGGCTGCGCTCGACCGCCACCTCGGCGGCGCTCACCTGCTCCGCGAGCCCGGCGATCTCCCCCGTGGGGTCGGTGTCGCCTGCGAGCGCCGTGACGCGCGCGAGTGCGAGCCGGGCCTGCCCGACCCGATCGGTGGCCGCCGCGCGCGCCACCGAGGCCGAGGCCGCCGCGACCTCGAGCTGATCCAGCGCCTGGGCGTCGACGGCGTGCGCGCGGCGAGACGCCGGAGCCGGGTGGTCGAGAGATCCGCAGACGACGCACGGCTCGCCCACGGCCAGGGACGCCGCGAGCTCGGCCGCCATCCCGAGCAGGCGCTCCTCCACGGCGAGGAGATGGGCCTCGCGCGCGTCCTGCTCCCGGTCGATCA
This sequence comes from Actinomycetes bacterium, assembly GCA_031373405.1. Taxonomy (GTDB): domain Bacteria; phylum Actinomycetota; class Actinomycetes; order S36-B12; family CAIYMF01; genus Longivirga. Next base: position 800 of record JANMMN010000016.1, on the reverse strand, counting down.
CGATGCGCAGTGCGTCCTCGGCCACGTCCACGGCGTGCCGCGCGGCCGGAAGCTCCATCCAGTGGGCGAGCCTCGCCTGGGTCGACTCGAGCCGGGCAGCGAGCTCGACCCGCGAGGCAGCGGCGACCTGCGTGGATCCCAGCTCTGCCTGCAAGGTCGCCACTCCAGCCGGGCCGGACTGCACCCGAACCGAGACCGCCCCTCGCTCCTCGACCAAGGCGTCGAGCAGGGTCCGACAGCCGTCCGCCTCGCGCACGCGGATGGGCAGCCCCTCCTCCTGGATCCGGACCGCCTGGAGCCCGAGTGCGGTGGCCCGGCTCCGGGCGGCCTCCGCGCGCAGGGCCTCGGGGCTTGCGGACCCGCTTGGCATCACCGCGTCCGCGACCTCGGGGCTCAGGGCGTGGAGATCGAGAAGGCCGACCCGGTCCTCGGCCGCGGCGAACGCACGCTCGAGGGCGTCGACCTCACGCAGCACCGCACCCAGCGAACGAGCCTGCACGGCTGCATCACGGCGCCCTGCGAGCTCGGCGATCTCGGCATCGTCGGCCAGCAGCCTGACGCGCACTCCCTCGGCCTCGCGGCGAGCCTCGGACAGGCGCAGGGTCGCGATCGTCGCGTCGCGGGCGACCGTGGCCGTGTCGCGCCGGCCGGCGGCGACCGCTGCGGCGGACCTCGCCTGCTCGAACTCCTCACGCAGGACGTCCTCGAGCAGGTCGAGCCGCGTCCGGCGCACGTCGTCGGCCGCGTCGAGCAGGTCGGCGACCTCGAACGTGTCGTCGCCCCCGGCCTGGCGCAGCGCC
>JANMMN010000298.1:0-1560 GCA_031373405.1 Actinomycetes bacterium | reverse complement strand
CACGCCGTTCACCTGGCCGGCCACACTCGGCGCGGTCGACACCGTGTGCAACAAGGGTGCCGACCCCTTCCTCGCGGGAGCGACAGTCATCGGTCTGACTGCTGACGAGTCGGTCGTTACGGCGACGGCACCGAGCGCGCCGACATCGGTCGCGGCAGCCGCCGCGAATGCGTCGGCCACGGTCAGCTGGGTGCCTGGGTCGAACGGCGGCAGTCCGATCACGGGCTACGCCGTCACGTCGAGCCCGGGCGGCAGCTCGTGTACGTCGACGACGACGTCCTGCACCGTCACGGGCCTCACCAACGGCACGGCCTACCAGTTCAGCGTGATCGCGACGAACGCCGTCGGGGACTCGCCCGCGTCGTCCTTGAGCCCAGCGGTGACTCCGTCGGCGCCGACGAAGCCGGGTGCGCCCACCTCGGTCACGGCTGTTGCCAAGGACGTCTCCGCGACCGTCTCGTGGACGGCTCCGGCCTCGACGGGTGGGAGCCCCATCACGGGCTACGCCGCGACGTCCGCGCCCGAGGCCAAGACCTGCACCACGTCGGGTGCCACGACGTGCACCGTGGCCGGTCTCACGAACGGCACCGCCTACACCTTCACAGTGGTCGCGACCAACGCCGTCGGCGGCTCGGATCCGTCAAGCGCGAGTGCCGCGGTGACCCCGGCGGCCTCGGCGTCTCCCACTCCGACTCCGAGCGCGTCGGCGGGAGTCTCAGGTGCCCTGACGTGCACCACGCTCGGATCGAAGCAGGCATGGGCAGCCACCTGGTCAGCCTCGATCACTGGCGCGACGCTCAACGTCACCTTCGCGCCCGGGCCGGCCAACGGCCCCGTGCCGTTGCTCGACAAGTGGCTCGAGGCGACCGCGGAGATCTCGACCCCCGGCGTCGTCGCAGTGAAGGGCGCCCCCTACAGCGCTCTTGCTGCCCGCGAGATCATCCCCGGGACGACCATGAGTGGCGCTGTTACAGGCAGCCCCGCCTCGGTCGGTGTCACCAAGGTGGTCTTCAAGGACGTCGGTTCGGGCTCGGCCGTCGACACGACGTGCATGCCCGACGCGGCGATCACGCTCCCGATCCAGCTCTCGCCTCCGCTGCCGGAGACGCCTCCGACATCGAACGGTGAGCTCAGCGTCGCTGGTGACATGAAGCCTGGTGCGACGGTGACATTGAGCGGCGCGGGCTTCAAGCCCGGCACCAACGCCACGGCGGGCATGTACTCGACCCCGACCACACTCGGTGTCGGCACAGCCGACTCGACCGGCACCGTCTCGACCAAGGTGGTGCTCCCATCCGGCGTGACCGGGTCGCACACCATGATCCTGCTCGGGACCAAAGCCGACGGGTCACCGCTGGCCCTGACCAAGGTCGTGACCATCACGGCCGCGAGCGCCACGCCCACTGCCTCGGCTACCGATGACACCACGGGGACGAACGACGGGACTCTGCCGCAGACGGGCGCAGAGACGGCCGGACTGACTCTCCTGTGGGCGCTCGTGGCGCTCCAGATCGGCCTCATCGTGGCCGTTCGTGCCTCCCGCAGGCGTCGGCCGGCGAC
>JANMMN010000278.1:0-21247 GCA_031373405.1 Actinomycetes bacterium | reverse complement strand
GGGAGGCGCCGAACATCAGTGGCCCGCCCCGGCGGCCTGAGCCTCGAGGTCGGCGATGAACCGGTCGACCGTGGCCTGGGCGCGGGCGTCGTCCTCGAGGGACTCACCCACGACCTTGCCCGCGAGCGAGACGGCGAGCGTGCCGACCTCGCGGCGCAGTGATGCCACCGTGGACGCGCGCTCCGCCGTGATCGCAGCCTCGGCCCGCGCGGTGACCAGGGCGGCTGCCTCGGTCGCCTCGGTGCGAGCCTCCTCGACCATCGCTGCCTTGTCGGCCTGCGCCTGGGCACGGATCTGGGCCGCCTCGGTGCGCGCCTCGGCGAGCTGCGCCTGGTACTGGTCGTAGAGCGCCTGGGCCGCTGCCTCCCGCTCCTCGGCACGCGCGATGCCACCCTCGATGGCCGCAGCGCGCTCGTCGAGCGCCGTACGGATCCCCGGGAGGGCCAGCTTCGCCAGCGCCCAGAAGACGATCAGGAAGGCGATCAGACCGATGATGAGCTCGTCGAGCGGAACAGCGAGGACGTTGGGCCCGCTTTCCGAGGCGAGGTTGTTCATGGCGTCATGTCTCCGTCAGTGAGTGTCGACAGGGCTGGTGCGACGGTCACGTACCGAAGACGAACGGCGCCACGAAGCCGATGAGCGCAAGCGCCTCGGTGAGCGCGAAGCCCAGGATCATGTTCTGACGGATGACGCCGTAGGCCTCGGGCTGGCGGGCGATCGCCTGCACACCCTGACCGAAGATGATGCCGACGCCGATACCCGGGCCGATGGCCGCGAGGCCGTAGCCGATCGAGCCCAGCGAGCCGGTGACCTCTGCGAGGAGCGACATGTCGTGTTCCTTCTGTGTCGGCCGGCGGTCGGTCCGCCGGTCAGCGGTAGTGCGAAGTCGTGCGGGTGGAGCCCGTGGTCAGTGCGCGTTCACGGCGTCGTTGATGTAGACGGCCGCGAGAAGGGTGAAGACGTAGGCCTGAAGCGCCTGGATCAGCATCTCGAACCCCGTCAGGCCGATGGTGACCGCGAAGGACGCCGCCGATCCGAGGACGCCGATGATGGACGGCGAGAGGAGATACCAGGTCGCGACCGAGAAGGTCACGATGAGCATGTGCCCCGCGAACATGTTCGCGAACAGACGCACCGAGTGCGTGAACGGCCGGACGATGAAGTTCGACAGGACCTCGATCGGGATGAGCAGGACGTACATCAGCTTGGGCACGTCCGGCGGCATCGTCATGCCTTTGAAGAACGGGCCGGCGCCCTGGCGCTTGACGCCGAGCGGCACCCAGAACAGGTAGACGAGCACCGCGAATGCCAGCGGGATCGCGAAGCGCGATGTCACCGGGAACTGCGCGAGCGGGATGATGCTCATGACGTTGAGCACCCAGATGAAGAAGAACATCGAGAAGAGCATGGGGACGAACTTGTCGCCCTCCTTGCCGATCGTGTCGCGGGCGATGCCGTCGCGGACGAAGAGATAGCCGTACTCGCCGATGCCCTGGATCCGGTTGGGCACGACCTTCGCGCGGCGAAAGATCGCCACGAAGAAGACCACGACGATCACCGCGGCGATGAGCATCAGGACGATCGGCTTGGTGATGTTGAACGTGATGCCGAGGAGCTCGAACGACGCGATCGGGTCGAAGACGAAGATCTCGGCATTGGGCGCCGGGAAACCGCACTGCTCGGCGCCGGGCCACGGCTCGAGGTGGCAGGACCCGCTCGCGAGCTGCTGGTCACCGGACACGGTGCGACTCCATCAGGGGGCCGGTCTGGACGGGCATCGGTGCGACGACCTCCGTGCGAAGGCCGGTCATGACCGGTCCTGCGGCAGCGTCTCGGGCTCGGCCTGGGAGGGCGCGAGTCGGCGGAACAGCATGAACATCGCGAGGGCGACTCCGAAGATGACGCCCCCCGCGACGAAGTACGACCGGTTGCCCAGCCATTGACCCAGCAGCCAACCCAGGCCGCCGTAGAGCAGGATCCCTGCAGCGAGATGGCTGACGGCGGCCCACGCCGCGTCGTCGGACACGCGGCCTGTCGGCAGCGCGTCCGGCTGAGCCGCGGACGCCTTCGTCGCGACGCGACGGTACCACTGGGCGTCGTGATGACCCGACGCAGGGGTCGGCACGTGGGCGGCCCGTGACGGCGTGGTGCCCGGCGTCGGCGCGGTGGCGGTCATGAGTCCACCCGGGGGGCTTCCTTCGGCCCGTCGACAGCCGGCTCGGCGAGCGGCTCGGGATCGCTCACGGGCTCGACATAGAGCACCTTGGTGCGCTGCGACACGAGCACGGACATCCCGGTCCAGACCAGCGTGCACAGCACGACGGTGATCGCGAAGACCTTGGGGTCGAGCCAGGTCGCGTCCTGCAGCAGCGCGATGAGGATGAACAGCACCGCGATCTGGGTGAGATAGAGCAGCAGGGCCGCCGACAGGGCGAGCTCGGGGTTGCCCGACAGGATCCGACCGAGGACGTACTGACCACTGCCGAAGAAGGCCAGGACGATCAGGACTCCGAGGGCGGCGGCGATCGCTCCGGGCGCGCCCCGCAGGAGCGCGCCGAGCAGGATCGCGACCACGCCGACCAGCGCGGTGGGGATGGCTGACCACCGCAGGACGGCGGTGGTCGCCTGGTCTGCGGTCATCGGGCCGGAGGAGGGTCCGTCGGGGGCGGCGGGCACGGGATCAGCCTACGTGGACACCGGTTCGAGGCCCAAACCCGGAGCAGTGCGCCGCGGTGAGCGGGCGGTCTCAGACCAAGGCACGCGCCGAGCGTCGCGACGGCCACCGCACGGCCACCGCGAGCGCGGCGACGCCGCACACGAACCAGATCGCGGCGACCCCCACCGGAACGAAGGCCAACCCGACGGCGGTGAACGCCAGCAGACCGGTCCAGCCGTACATGAGCAGCACGGCCCGGCGTTGGCTGTGACCCATCTCGAGCAGGCGGTGGTGCAGGTGCTGCTTGTCCGGGGCGAAAGGACTGCGCCCGGCGCGGGTGCGGCGTACGACGGCCAGTGCCATGTCGAGCAGCGGCACTGCCATCACGGCCGCCGGCAGCAGGATCGGGAGCAGCGCGGGGACGAAGGTCGGTCCCGGGACGACGTTGGGGTCGAGCTGCCCGACCAGCGTGATCACCGAGCTCGCCAGGAGCAGCCCGATGAGCATCGACCCGGTGTCACCCATGAAGACACGGGCCGGGTTGAGGTTGTGCGGCAAGAACCCTGCGCACATCCCCGCGAGGATCGCCGAGACGAGAGCGGCGAGAGTCGCCCGGGTGAATCCGTACTCGAACGAGAGCAGGTAGGAGTAGGCGAAGAACGCCAGCGCCCCGATGCCGACGATGCCTGCGGCAAGACCGTCGAGGCCGTCGACGAAGTTGATCGCGTTGACTGCGACGACGACGACGAGGACGGTGAGCAGCACGGACGTCACGGGGTCCAGCACGAGGGTGCCGCCGATGGGCAGCCACACGATCGCGATCCCCTGCAGCGCCATCACCGCACCGGCGAGCGCCTGACCGGCGAACTTCGTCGGCGCATCGAGGCCCCACTTGTCGTCGACCATCCCGAGAGCCACCAGCACCGCCGCCCCGGAGATCAGCGCCATGGGCTCGGTCGAGCCGACGAACACCGAGCTCATCAGCGGGAGCTCGCTGGCCACGAGCAGACCGGCGAGCAGCCCGGCAGCCATGCCCAGCCCGCCGAGGCGAGGAGTCGGCTCAGCGTGCACGTCTCGGTCGCGCACCGCTGCCATCGCGCCCCACGCGAGCGCGAAACGCCGGGCCAGCGGGGTGACCAGGTAGGTCACCGACGCCGCCACGAACAGGCAGAGGAGGTACTCGCGCACTGCGTCGTCCTAGGAGGCGTACGCAGGCTTGCTCGACACCAGGGCCGTGACCTCGGCCGCCACCGCCGCGGACTGCGACCCGTCGGCGTCCGTCACGGCGCGGCCGATGAGGTCGGCGATGACGAGCATGTCGGACTCGTCCATCCCCTGGGTCGTCGTCGCCGGCGTGCCGACGCGGATGCCCGAGGCGACGCTCGGCGGCTGCGGGTCGTTGGGGATCGCGTTCTTGTTGAGCACGATCCGGGCGGCGCCGGCGCGCTGCTCCGCCTCGGCGCCCGTGACGCCGATCCCGCGGAGATCGAGCAGCGAGAGGTGCGTGTCGGTGCCGCCGGACACCGCGCGCATGCCGTGAGTCTCGAGGGCGGCGGTGAGCGCCCTCGAGTTGGCGATGACCTGACGGGTGTAGGCGGCGTACTCCGGGGTGGCGCACTCCTTGAGCGCGACGGCCTTGGCGGCGACCGCGTGCATGAGCGGACCGCCCTGCATCATCGGGAACACAGCCTTGTCGAGCGCCGCGGCGTGCTCGGCCTTGCACACGAACATCCCGCCACGCGGCCCACGCAGGACCTTGTGGGTCGTGAAGGTGACGACGTCGGCGTACGGCACCGGGCTGGGGATCGCCTGGCCCGCGACGAGACCGATGAAGTGCGCGGCGTCGACCATGAGGATCGCACCGACCTCGTCGGCGACGGCGCGGAAGGCTGCGAAGTCGATCAGGCGCGGGATCGCCGAGCCGCCGCAGATGATCATCTTGGGTCGGTGCTCGAGGGCGAGCTCGCGCATCTGGTCGTAGTCGATGTCCTCCGTGTCGGGGCGGACGCCGTAGTGAACGGCGTTGAACCACTTGCCGGAGAACGACACCTTGGTGCCGTGGGTGAGGTGACCGCCGTGCGGGAGGCTCATGGCGAGCAGCGTCTCGCCCGGCTTCATGAACGCGCCGTACGCCGCGAGGTTGGCGCTCGCGCCGCTGTGCGGCTGGAGGTTGGCGTGATCGGCACCGAAGAGGGCCTTCGCCCGCTCGATGCCGAGGTTCTCAGCCTCGTCGACGACCTCGCAGCCGCCGTAGTAGCGCTTGCCCGGGTAGCCCTCGGCGTACTTGTTGGACAGCGTCGACCCCAGTGCCGCCAGCACCGCAGGGGAGGTGAAGTTCTCGCTCGCGATCAGCTGCAGGCCGTCGTTGAGGCGGTCGCGCTCGGCGAGCAGGATGCGGGCGATGTCGGGGTCGACCGCCGCGAGAGCAGCGAAGTCAGGTCCCCACGAGGGCGTGGCTGAGGTCATGGGCCAGAGCCTAGGGCGTCTCGCCCCGCCCCCGGCCGACCGGTGCCGTCAGTCGGACTCGAGGCCCGGGCAGACCGTGCGCAGCGTGTCGAGGTCCACAGCGCCCTCGCGAAGGACCCGCGGCACCTCGCCGGTGAGGTCGACGATCGTGCTCGGCACCGGCTCGCCGGAGGGGCCGCCGTCGAGATAGACGGCGACGGCCTCACCGAGCTGCTGCTCGGCCTCGGCGTAGCTCGCGGCGGGAGCGGATCCCGACTTGTTGGCGCTGCTGACGGCCATCGGTCCGGTGACCTTGAGCAGCTCGATCGCGGCCGGGTGCAGCGGCATGCGCAGGGCGACGGTGCCGCCGGCGTCGCCCAGGTCCCACGCGAGGCTCGGCTGAGCCCGGACCACCACCGTGAGCGCCCCCGGCCAGAAGGCCTCGACCAGGTCGCGAGCCGCCTTGGTGAGTCCGTACGCCAGGCCCTCGATCGTCTGCGGGCTCCCGACGAGGACCGGGACGGGCATGTCGCGCCCGCGACCCTTGGCCGCGAGCAGCCGGGGCACACCGAGAGCGCTGAACGCATCGCAGCCGATGCCGTACACGGTGTCGGTGGGGATGACCACGAGCTCGCCGCGTCGCACCGCGCTCGCAGCTGCCTCCAGGCCCCGACCGCGCTCGTCGGGGTCGGCCAGGTCGAATCGCAGGCTCACGAGGACGGATCCTGCCGCATCGCCGCGCGACGCACGGGCTGGGGATCGCTCATGCGCGCGTGGCGGTCGTCGTGCGGTCGCGACCGCCGAGGTCATGGTGGTCGACGACATCGAGAAAGTCTCCGTGCTCGCGCACCACGTGCGGCACCCCGGATGCGCCGCCCGACTCGCCCTGCGCGTCTCCGTGCTCGACCACCAGAAGGCCGCCGGGGCGCAGGAGCGCGGCGGCAGCGATCGCGACGCCGCGGACGACATCGAGCCCGTCGTGACCGCCGTAGAGCGCACGCGGGGGGTCGTACTCGCGCACCTCGGGGTCGCGCGGCACCGCGTCGTCCGGGATGTACGGCGGGTTGCACACCACGACGTCGACCCGACCGACGAGGCTCACCAACGCATCGAGGTGCGCCGTCGTGGCGTCGCCACGGTGCAGCACGACCTGTGAGCCGACGCGTTCGAGAGCGTCGCGCTGGACCTCCACGTTGCGAGCCGCCCAACCGTGAGCTGCCTCCTCGAGCTCGACGGCGTGCACGAGCGAGTGGGGCACCTCCGTGGCGAGCGCCAGCGCCAGAGCGCCCGAACCGGTGCACAGGTCGACAGCGATCCGCTCGTCGTGCCGGTCGGTCAGGGCGCGGATCGCCAGCTCGGCCACGCCCTCGGTCTCCGGACGCGGCACGAACACGCCCCGGCCGACCTCGAGCACGAGGTGACGGAAGGGTGCCTCGCCGACGAGGTGCTGAAGCGGCACCCGCGCGGAACGGCGCACCAGCAGTGCCTCGAACCGCATCTCGTCTGCGTTGTCGATCGGGTCGCTCAGGAAGAGTCGGCCACGCGGGACGCGGAGAACATGGGCGAGGAGCAGCTCGGCATCGACCCGCGGCGTCGGTACGTCGGCGATGGCGAGGCGGCGCTCGGCGCTGACGAGGACGTCGCGCAGGGTGCGTGCGGGCGGGGCCCAGGCTGTCCCGTGGGTCACGGCGTCCCACCGAGCGCGGCCATCTGGGCGGCGAGGTCGGCGTCGATGCACGCCTGCACCATCGCCTCGATCTCGCCGTCGAGGACCGCGTCGAGGTTGTAGGCCTTGAAGCCGACCCGGTGGTCGCTGATGCGGTTCTCGGCGAAGTTGTACGTGCGGATCCGCTCGCTGCGGTCGACGGTGCGGACCTGTGAACGGCGAGCGGCGGAGGCCTCCTTCGCCGCTGCCTCCTCGGCCAGCGCCACGAGCCGGGCGCGAAGGATGCGCATCGCGGAATCCTTGTTCTGCAGCTGGCTCTTCTCGTTCTGGCAGCTCACCACCGTGCCGGTCGGGAGGTGTGTGATCCGCACGGCCGAGTCGGTGGTGTTGACGCTCTGGCCGCCCGGTCCGCTGGATCGGTAGACGTCGATGCGCAGGTCGTTCGGGTCGATCTCGACCTCGACGTCCTCCGTCTCGGGGAACACCAGCACGCCCGCGGCGCTCGTGTGGATGCGGCCCTGGGACTCGGTGGCAGGCACCCTCTGCACGCGGTGGACGCCCCCCTCGTACTTCAGCCTGGCGTAGGGCGCCTCGCCCGGGTCCATCGTCCCGCGTGCCTTCACCGCGACAGTGACGTCCTTGTAGCCACCGAGGTCGGACTGCTCGGACTCGAGCACCTCGGCCTTCCAGCCCCGTCGCTCGGCGTAGCGCAGGTACATCCGCAGCAGGTCGCCGGCGAACAGTGCCGACTCCTCGCCGCCCTCCCCCGCCTTGATCTCGAGGATCACGTCGGAGTCGTCGAGCGGGTCGCGGGGGATCAACAGCAGATGCAGCTTGTCGGCCAGCTCACCGTGACGCGTCGCGAGCGACTCGGCCTCGGCCTTGAAGCCTGGGTCGTCGTGCCCGAGCTCGCGCGCGGCCTCGAGATCCATCCCCGTCTCGAGCCAGGCGCGGTAGGTGGCGATCACCGGGCGGAGCTCGGAGTAGCGGCGCCCGAGCCGGCGCGAGAGCGACTGGTCGGTGTGGACCGCCGGGTCGGCGAGCCGCGACTCGAGGTCGGCGTACTCGGTGACGAGCGTCTCGACGGTCTCGAACATGGGCCCTGCTTCCCTGCCGCTGCGCGGTTGGCCTGAGAATGCGACAAGGACGCCCGCCCCCGCCGTGAGCGGGGACGGACGCCCTTGACAGTGCTAGGCGTCTTCCTTCTTGCCGAAGCGCTTCTCCCACTTGGCGACGCGGCCGCCGGTGTCGAGGATCTTCTGCTTGCCCGTGTAGAACGGGTGGCAGGCGCTGCAGACCTCGGCGTGGATCACGCCGTTCTTCGCGGTGCTGCGCGTGGTGAACGTGCTGCCGCAGGCGCAGTTGACCTGCGTCTCGACGTACGTCGGGTGGATGTCGGCCTTCACGAGTGCTCCTTCAGCAAGGGCCGGGTCGTGCGACGTGGAGTCGCGCACGTGAACCGGACCGGAGGGCGCCGACCGAGAGACCAGGCCCGAGGCTCAAGTCTGCCATCCCGGTGGCACCCACTCCAAACCGCGGGCGGGCGCCCGGCATTCCCGCGCGATGCCCGGAGCCTCAGCGGGCGGCGTAGAGCTGGGCGATCTGGGCCGGTGTGAGCACCGACTGCCAGATCGAGATCTCGTCGAGCGAGCCGGCGAAGGGGAAGTCCCGCGGCTGGTTCGACGACCCGGTCGGTGACCCGCCGCCATCCCAGTAGCTGACCCAGCCGGACAGATTGCCGCAGCCAGCACGCCACCAGCCGCTAAATGACCCTGCCGCCGTGCTGGCGTTCGTCGCGACCTGCACTCCGTCGACGTAGAGCGCCATGCCCGCCGGCCCGAGGGTCGCCGCCGCCATGTGCCACTGACCATTGTTGAGCCCGGCGGCGGACTTGATGCCGATCGGGCTCGTCGTACCGATCCCGAACCACAGCTGCCCCGCGGCGTCGAGGTAGAGGTGCCGGTCGTAGCGTCCTCCGGCCGACGCTGCCAGGACGCCGACGCGGGGCGCCTCGAAGCCGAGCAGCTTGCCGCCGCTGGTGGAGGTCGTCCTGAACCACACGACCTCGGTCAAGGTCGAGGGAGCCGCCGACGCCGCGGATGCGGACGACGTCACGAGGCAGGACGTAGCCGAGTTGAGGGTGACCGCCCGGTTGACGGTGTCCGAGGTCAGGGCGCCGGCCACGCCCTTGGTGAAGGAGGCGGCGCTCCCGTCGGGCGAGTACGTGCCGAGCACGTTGGTGGCGGACGAGTCGGCCACGACTGTCCCCGTGCCAGCGTCGTCGAGCTTCCAGTAGAGCCACGGCAGGAGGCCCTGGACCACCGACGTGTAGTTCCAGGACCCGGCCGACCAGGTGTTGGTCGGGTTGCGGGTCGTCGCGGCGAAGGCCGCTCCCGCGGTCGGCAGCACCACGGCCGAGGCCAGGATCGCGACGTATGCCGTGCGCGTGACCCAGCGCGGCGAGCTGACCAGCCGGCGCAGGCCCTGGTCGATCGGCTTGGTCGCGGCCGCGAGGCTCGCAGGGGCACCGCCGAGGCGGGTGGGCAGCGGGACGAGCCCGCCGTCGGGGCCGTCGGTTGGATCGTCGGCCTCGTCGTCGTCCTCCTGGTCGCGGCTGATGGCGAGGCCGGCGAGGAGCAGGCTGAGCAGGAAGAGGCCGAGCCAGATCCACTGCCCGGTCTGCGCCCACACCAGCGGAAGTCCGACGTAACGGACCAGAAGACGACCGAGACCGAGGACATCGTCCATCGGGACGACGGTGGGGTCGACGGTCGGGTTGGCGTCGCCCTTGGTGGTGAGGGTGCCGTCGGCGTTGACCGCGGTGACGCGGTGCACCTTGGTCCTGTCCGCGACGTCAGGGTCGGTGAAGACCGTGATGCGGCCGAGCAGGTCCTGCGCGTCGCGGACGGGCGCGGCGAGGACGGCGTCGCCGATCCTGAGCCGCGGCTCCATCGAGCCGCTCTCGACGACGAAGGCGCGCCAGCCGACGAGCATAGGCAGCAGGGTGACGAGCAGGCAGCCGGCGACAAACCAGAGCCAGGTGCGGCCGACGATGCCGGCGGCGAGGAGCCGGAGGCTGTAGGGGGCTTCGGGGGCGGGCTGCTCGGAGAGCGCCGCTGCGGCGTCAGTACTCATGGCTCCTCCTCCCCCAGGCTCGGTTGCTTCGGGGCCGGTGCGGCTCCGGGCGTTCACGCGATCGGCCCCGACCCGGAACAGGGCCGGGGCCGATCACGTGAGTGGTCCCGACTACGGGGTCTGGATCTCCCACTGGAAGGCGGCGGCAGCCGTGCCACCCTGCACCGTGTTAGGTGCGGCGGCGTCGACCGTGAGGCTGATCCGGTAGAAGCGGTTCGCGCTGGTGGCCAGGCTCGTCGAGCCGAGACCGCCGGCGTAGGCCGCGGGCAGCGCGCTCAAGGCGGGGGCACCCGTCGTGATCGTCGAGGTGGGGGCGAAGCCGGTGCAGCTGCCGAAGGCGGTGGCAACGGTGCCGGTGCCCTCCTCGACGGTGACCTTGAGGTTGTCGGCGAGCGCGTTGGTCTGCGTCAGGGTCGACGCCGGGACGTAGAGCTTCACCACGCCTGCGAGCGTGCCGTTGTTGGTGACCTTGATGCAGTTGGTGCGGGTGTCGCCGGGCTTGAGGCCGCTCGTGACGACAGTGCCGGCACTCACGGCGGAGCTCGAGAACATCGCGAAGCCCACAGTGGTGCTGTTGCCACCCGTGTCGTCGTCGGTCAGCGAGACCGTGCCCGCAGCCCAGGAGTTGCTCGGGTTGGTGGTGGTGGCGCTGAACGCGGCGTAGCTTCCCTGCCACACCAGGAGGCCGGCTGCGAGCAGACCGACCACCGGAGCGACAGCGCGGACAGCCCGGCGTCGGTTCGGTCGAGACATGATGGATCCTCCAGGATTGATGGCGATGAGCTCCCCGTTGTCTGGACAGTCATCGGCACCCACTGGGAGGCCTTGAGCCACGAGCAGCGACCTGTTACGACACCTGACCGACGGCTGGTCGCCCGCCGGGCGACGCACGACGGCCCGTCCCCGCGTGAGCGAGGACGGGCCGTGACGCGTTCGAGGCCGGACGAGGCGGAGTCGTTCAGTCGTCGTCGTCGCTGGAGGAGCCGACCGACATCGGCGTCGTCTTCTGCACCTGGAGCAGGAAGTCGAAGTTGCTCTTGGTCTCGCGCAGCTTGCCGAGGAGCAGCTCGATGGCCTGCTGGGAGTCGAGCGCGTGGAGCACCCGACGCAGCTTCCAGACGGTCTTGAGCTCGTCCGGCGCCATCAGGATCTCTTCCTTGCGGGTGCCGGAGGAGTCGACGTCGACCGCGGGGAAGATCCGCTTGTCGGCGAGCTTGCGGTCGAGCTTGAGCTCCATGTTTCCGGTGCCCTTGAACTCCTCGAAGATGACCTCGTCCATGCGTGACCCGGTCTCGACGAGAGCGGTCGCGAGGATGGTGAGTGATCCGCCGTTCTCGATGTTGCGCGCGGCGCCGAAGAACCGCTTCGGCGGGTAGAGCGCCGCCGAGTCGACACCACCGGAGAGGATGCGACCGCTGGCCGGGGCCGAGAGGTTGTACGCACGACCGAGGCGGGTCATCGAGTCGAGCAGGACGACGACGTCGTGGCCGAGCTCGACGAGCCGCTTCGCGCGCTCGATGGCGAGCTCCGCAACAGTGGTGTGGTCGTCGGCGGGACGGTCGAAGGTCGAGGCGATGACCTCGCCCTTCACCGAGCGCTGCATGTCGGTGACCTCTTCGGGGCGCTCGTCGACGAGCACGACCATGAGGTGGACCTCGGGGTTGTTGGTCGAGATCGCGTTGGCGATGGCCTGGAGCACCATCGTCTTGCCCGCCTTGGGCGGCGAGACGATGAGCCCACGCTGGCCCTTGCCGATCGGGGCGACGAGGTCGATGACTCGAGTCACGAGGTTGTTGCCCGTGGTCTCGAGGCGCAGGCGCTCCTGCGGGTAGAGCGGTGTGAGCTTGCTGAACTCGACCCGGTTGCGCGACTCGTCGGGGTCGGCACCGTTGATGGTCTCGACCCGCACCATCGGGTTGAACTTCTGCGGCTTCTCGCCTTCGCGCGGCTGACGCACGACGCCGGTGACGGCGTCGCCCTTGCGCAGGCCGAACCGCTTCACCATCGCCAAGGAGACGTAGACGTCGTTGTGGCCGGGGAGATAGCCGCTGGTGCGCACGAACGCGTAGCTGTCGAGGATGTCGAGGATGCCGGCCACGGGCAGCAGGACGTCGTCCGCGGTGACCTCGACGTCGCCCTCGAAGCCGCGCGGGCCGCGAGCGGGGCGGTCGGCGCGGTCGCGGGCGGGCCGAGCGCCCTCGCGCGGGCTCTCGAAGCGCTCCCCGCGGTCACGGTCGCGGCCACGACGACGGCGACGGCTGCGGCTCGACCGGTCATCGTCGTCGAAGCCACCGTCGGTGCTGCTGTCGCCCTGATTGCCCTGCTGGTTGCCGTCGGTCCGCTGGCGGTCGCCCTGGTTGCCCTGCTGGTTTCCGTCGGTCCGCTGGCGGTCGCTCTGCTGGGTGCCCTGGTTGCGCGCACGATCGCCCTGCTGGCGGTCGCTCTGGTTGTCGCTGCGGGCCGCACGGTCGCCCTGCTGACGGTCGCCCTGCTGGGTCGCCTCGCCGCGGTCGTCATTGCGCTGGCGGTCCCGCTCGTTGCGCGCGGGCCGATCCTCGCGGGAGGTGCGCTCGCCGCTCTGCCCCGCGCCCTCACCTGCGGGAGGGCTCTGAGCCGGGTCCTCGACGGTGGTGCGGTTCTCGCGCGGAGTGCGAGCCGCGCGGGCAGGGCGCTCCTCGCGCGGCGCGCGCTCGGCGCGTGCCGGGGCGACCTGACGCTCGCTGATCGCGGAGATGAGGTCGGCCTTGCGCATACCGGAGGCACCGGAGATGCCGAGCTGGCCGGCGACCGACTTGAGCTCGGGGAGCAGCATGCCGGACAGTCCGCCGGACTTGCGGGGAGTGGTGGTGCCGTCGTTCTGGGTGGTCTCGGTCACCGAGAGAAACCTTTCCGAGACGAAGGGATTCCTCGCGCGCCCATCAGGATGAGGAGTGCGCGGCCACGATCGTCGCAGCGACGGGAGGTCGCGGGCGAGGGGGCAACAGGGGTGCCCTGGGGCGGCGCAAGAGAGGGGGCTCCGAATGGAGCGATCCGATTCCCCGCCGAACAGATACCCGACCGAGGGTGCGGATGCGGGCCCAGGTGCATCAGCAGACTAACACCACCGGGATCTGTCCCATGCCTGCCCCATCCGGAGTCCGGGCGTGTCTGCGCCGGGCGCACCGTACGCCGGGCTCAGGAGTCCAGGGCGACGACGCGCCCGCCAGCCACGTCGATCTCGAGGAGGCTGGTCGCGAAGCGGGCGCCCGCGAGCCCTTCGATCCGATCGGCGTTCTCGGCGTCGGTCAGCACGAGCACGGTCGGCCCGGCGCCGCTCACCGCCGCCGCGATCCCCGCTGAGCGCAGCTTGGCGACCAGGTCGCCCGTCCGCGGGTAGGCCGCGCGGCGGTACTGCTGGTGGATGCGGTCGTCGGTGGCGTCGAGCAGGAGGTCCGGGCGGCCGCTGAGCGCGGTCACCAGCAGCGCGGCCCGAGCCGCGTTGGCGGCCGCGTCAGCGTGCGGCACGCTCTCCGGCAGCAGTGCGCGGGCCTTCTTGGTCGCGACCGCCGTCGATGGCACGCACACGACCGGGATGACACGGGAGTCAGGCACGACGCGCAGCACCTCGGTGCGGCCCGAGGTCGCCGACGTCCAGGCGATCGTGACTCCGCCGTACACGCACGCAGCGACGTTGTCAGGGTGGCCCTCGATCGACGAGGCGAGCGCGAGCAGCGCCGCATCGGGGAGGCGTTCATCGCCACCGACGACGAGCGCCCGAGCCAGCAGGAGGCCAGAGACGATGGCCGCGGCAGACGAGCCGAGACCTCGCCCGTGCGGGATCCGGTTGGCGCACACCAGATCCAGGCCGCGAGGGCGACCACCGAGCGCGTCGAAGCCACGCAGCATCGACTTCGCCACGAGGTGGCGATGGTCGCGGGGCACCGCGTCGGCACCCTCGCCGTGGACGTCGACGCGGATCCCGGTGTCGTCGGACACCTGCGCGACGACGTCGTCGTAGAGGCCGAGTGCGAGACCGAACGCGTCGAAGCCGGGGCCGAGGTTGGCCGAGGTGGCCGGGACGCGCACCCGGGTGGCGGCAGCGCGAAACATCGGGCGACCGCTCGGGACCGCGCTCACGCGACGACCTCGCCGCTCACGCGAGGCCCAGCGAGACGGCGGCCTGGTGCGCGTCGACCGACACGCTGGTCGGCTTCGGTGCACCCGAGATGGCCCACTCGGGGTCCTTGAGGCCGTGGCCGGTGACCGTGCAGACGACGCGCTGCCCGGCGTCGAGCTCACCCGCGGCATGCACCTGGAGCAGACCCGCGACCGAGGCGGCCGAGGCGGGCTCGACGAAGACACCCTCACGCGAGGCGAGCAGCTTGTAGGCCGCGAGGATCGCGCGGTCGGTGACGGCGTCGATGCGACCGCCGGACTCCTCGCGCGCCGCGAGCGCCTGGTCCCACGACGCCGGATTTCCGATCCGGATCGCGGTGGCGATGGTCGAGGGGTGGGTGACGGGGGCACCGTTGACGATCGGCGCGGCCCCCGCGGCCTGAAAGCCCCACTCGCGCGGGCGGCGGGTCGAGACGCCCGCGGCGGCGTACTCGGTGAAGCCCTTCCAGTACGCCGTGATGTTGCCGGCGTTGCCGACCGGAAGGCAGTGGATGTCGGGGGCGTCCCCGAGGAAGTCGACGACCTCGAACGCCGCCGTCTTCTGGCCTTCGATCCGGAACGGGTTGACCGAGTTCACCAGCGACACCGGATAGTGCTCGGAGAGCTTGCGGGCAAGAGTGAGGCAGTCGTCGAAGTTTCCGTCGACCTGCAGCAGCTTGGCGCCGTGCACGAGGGCCTGCGCCATCTTGCCGAGCGCGATCTTGCCCTGGGGCACGAGCACGGCACAGACCATGCCGGCCTTGACCGCATAGGCAGCAGCAGACGCCGAGGTGTTGCCGGTCGATGCGCAGATCACGGCTTTGGCGCCCGCCTCGGCAGCCTTGGAGATCGCCATGGTCATGCCGCGGTCCTTGAACGACCCGGTGGGGTTCTGGCCCTCGACCTTGAGCCACACCTCGCAACCGGTGAGCTCGGAGAGGTGGCAGGCTGCGACCAGCGGCGTGCCGCCTTCGCGCAGTGTCACGACGGGAGTCGCATCGGTGACCGGCAGCCACGAGCGGTACTCCTCGATGACCCCGCGCCACTGGTGCGGACCTGCTGGGTGGCTCACTGGCCGTCCTCCCCCTCGACGCGCATGACACCGACCACGTTGCGCACGGCATCGGTGGACCGCAGCCGCTCGATCGTCGCCGCGAGCGCGGCGTCGGTGGCCTTGTGGGTGCGCACCACCAGCCCCGCCTCGTCGCCGTGGCCGTCCTGGCGGACGACCTGGATGCTGACGCCGTGGTCGGCAAAGGCCTGCGCGACCGTAGCGAGGACGCCGGGACGGTCGGCGACGTCGAGGTTGACGTAGTAGCGGGTCACGGCGTCACCGATACCGCGCACCTCGAGGTCGGCGTACGTCGACTCCCCCGGCCCACGGGTGCCGGAGACGCGGTTGCGGGCGGCGGTGACGATGTCACCGAGCACGGCCGAGGCGGTGGGCGCACCGCCGGCACCACGGCCGTAGAACATCACCTGACCGGCGGACTCGGCCTCGACGAAGACGGCGTTGAAGGCGCCGCGGACCCCAGCAAGCGGGTGCGTGCGCGGCACCATCGCGGGATGCACCCGGACGACCACGCCACGCTCGTCGTCGGAGAGCTCGGCGACCGCGAGCAGCTTGATGACGAAGCCCATCGCGCGGGCCGCCGCGACGTCGTGAGCAGACACCTCGGTGATGCCCTCGCAGTGCACGTCGTCGATGGTGATCCGGGTGTGGAACGCGAGGCCGGCGAGGATCGCGGCCTTCGCCGCTGCGTCGTGCCCGCCGACGTCGGCGGTGGGGTCGGCCTCGGCGTAGCCGAGCGCCTGGGCCTCGGCGAGCACGTCGGTGTAGTCGGCGCCCTCCTCGTCCATCTTGGACAGGATGAAGTTGGTGGTGCCGTTGACGATCCCGAGCACGCGCCGCACCTTGTCGCCCGCCAGGCTCTCGCGCAACGGGCGCAGCAGCGGGATGGCACCGGCGACCGAGGCCTCGTAGTACAGGTCGACGCCGTGCTTCTCCGCAGCCGCGTGCAGCGTCGCACCGTCCTCGGCGAGCAGCGCCTTGTTGGCCGTGACCACCGATGAGCCGGATGCCATCGCGGCCAGGATCAGGCTGCGCGCCGGCTCGATCCCGCCGAGCAGCTCGACGACGATGTCGGCACCCGAGGTGGCGAGCGCGTCGAGGTCGCCCGTGATCAGCCCGGAGCCGATGCCCTCCCGGGCCTTCGCCGTGTCTCGGACACCGACGCCGACGACCTGCAAGGGCACGCCCACACGGGCGGTGAGGTCGTCCGCGGACTCGCGCAGGAGCCGGACGACCTGGCTGCCGACCGTGCCTCCGCCGAGCAGCGCGACCGTGAGCTCGGCAGGTCCGGGCGTTGTCATCGAGGTCCCTCCCAGGGCGTCGTGGCGCCTAGCGTGCCACCCGTGCTCCGCCAGGTGGGACACCGGCCCACCTGCCGAGACGCGTGGCCATCCCCGATGCCGGCTCGGTCACAGACCTGCGTCGAGAGCGAGGAGGTCATCGGGCGTCTCGCGCCGCAGCACGAGGCTGGCGACGCCATCGCGCACAGCCACGACGGGCGGCCGCGGCACGGCGTTGTAGTTCGAGGCCATCGCGCGGCAGTAGGCACCGGTGGCGGCGACCGCGAGCAGGTCGCCGGGTGCGAGATCCTCGGGCAGCCAGCAGTCACGCACGACGATGTCGCCGCTCTCGCAGTGCCGACCGACGACGCGGCTGAGCACCGGGGCTGCGTCGGAGACCCTCGAGGCGAGACGCACGGTGTACACCGCGTCGTACAGCGCGGTGCGGATGTTGTCGCTCATGCCGCCGTCGACACTGACGTAGTGCCGGGCATGCCCGGCGCCGAGGTCGACGCGCTTGACCGTGCCCACCTCGTAGATCGTCACCATCGACGGCCCGACGATCGCGCGTCCGGGCTCGACGGCGAGCCGCGGGATCGGCAGCCCGTACGCCGTGCACTCGCGAACCACGATGCCGCGCAGCAGCTCGGCCATCGCCGCGGCGCTCATCGGGTCGTCGTCGCCGGTGTAGGCGATGCCCATGCCACCGCCGAGGTCGAGCTCGGCGATCTCGAGGCCGTGCTCGTCGCGGATCCGTGCGGCGAGCCCGACGAGACGGTGCGCGGAGACCTCGAAGCCCGCGGTGTCGAAGATCTGCGAGCCGATGTGGGAGTGCAGCCCGACGAGGCGCAACGAGGGCAGCTTGACGATGCGGCGTACGGCCTCCTCGGCGGCACCGGTGGCGAGGGAGAGGCCGAACTTCTGGTCTTCGTGGGCGGTGGCGATGAACTCGTGAGTGTGCGCCTCGACGCCGACGGTGACGCGGACCAGCACGTCGGCCACGACACCGCGCTGCTCCGCCGCGGCCGCGAGGCGCACGAGCTCCTCGAAGGAGTCGACGACGTAGCGACCGACACGGGACTCGAGGGCCAGCTCGATCTCGTCGTCACTCTTGTTGTTGCCGTGGAAGGCGATGCGCTCGGGTGGGAATCCGACGCGCACGGCGGTGAGCAGCTCGCCGCCCGAGCAGACGTCGAGGCCGAGGCCCTCCTCGGCGACCCAGCGGGCGACGATCGCGGAGAGGAACGCCTTCCCGGCGTAGAAGACATCAGCGGGCACGGTGTCGTCGTCGTACGCGGTCCGGAACGCCGCGGCACGGGCGCGGAAGTCGGCCTCGTCGAGGACGAACAACGGGGTGCCGTACTCGGCGGCGAGGTCGCGCACGTCGGCGCCCGCTATCGAGATGGCCCGCTGGGTCAACCCGGTGCCGTCCGAGCGGGCGGCACCGGAGGGCCAGACGCGCGCGTCGAGTGCGTGCAGTGCCTCGGAGTCGGCGGGCAGCGGCGGAGCGCCGGCGGGAGTGAGGATCTCGCCATGCCGGGGTCCCGCGGGGTGGGCGCGCACCGCGCTACATCCGCTCTGGGGCGCTGACGCCCAGCATCGCGAGCCCGTTCGCCAGCGTCTGCCGCGCGGCACCGCACAGCCAGAGGCGTGCCACGTTCGTCGGCTCGAGCTCGGCGTCGGCGAGCGGGAGCACCCGGCACAGGTCGTAGAACTTGTGGTAGCCGTTCGCGAGCTCCTCGAGGTAGCGCGCCACGCGGTGCGGCTCCCGGAGCTCGGCTGCGGTCGCGACCACCCGCGGGAGCTCGCCGATGAGCCCGAGCAGCGCGGCCTCACGCTCGTGCGAGAGCAGAGAGGGGTCGAAATCGGCTGTGCGCCAGTCGATCCCGAGCTCACCGGCGTTGCGCAGCACGGAGGAGATCCGGGCGTGGGCGTACTGCACGTAGAAGACGGGGTTGTCGTTGCTGCGCGTGACGAGCAGGTCGAGGTCGAGGGTGAGCGGGCTGTCGACGGGGTAGCGGATGAGCGAGTACCGCGCCGCGTCGACACCGACCTCCTCGACCAGGTCCTCGAGGGTGATGATGTTTCCGGCGCGCTTGGAGAGCCGGACCTCCTCGCCGCCCTTCATCATCTTCACGAGCTGCCCGATGAGCACCTCGATGTTGTAGTCAGGGTCGTCGCCGGCACAGGCCGCGACGGCGCGCAGCCGGTTGACGTAGCCGTGGTGGTCGGCGCCGAGGAGATAGATGCAGACGTCGAAGCCGCGTGCGCGCTTGTCGAGGTAGTACGCCGTGTCCGAGGCGAAGTAGGTGAGCTCGCCGTCGGCCTTGACGAGCACGCGGTCCTTGTCGTCGTCGAAGTCGGTCGTGCGAAGCCAGACCGCGCCCTCGAACTCGTACACGTGCCCCTGCTCGCGCAGCTTGGCGAAGCCGCGGTCGACCGCTCCGCTGGAGTGCAGTGAGCGCTCGGAGTACCACACGTCGAAGTGGGTGTTGAACGCGTCGAGCGTGTCCTGCTGCTGCTGGAGCTGCAGCGCGTAGCCGGCCTCGCGGAAGGCGACGGAGCGCTCGGCTTCGGGCAGATCGACGATGCCCGGGTCCGCTGCGACCACGAGAGTCGCGAGGTCGTCGACGTAAGCACCCTGGTAGCCACCCTCGGGCACCTCGGTGCCGAGCGCCCGCGCCTCGACGGACTGACCGAACTTGTCCATCTGGATGCCGCGGTCGTTGACGTAGAACTCGCGCGCCGCCGTGGCCCCCGCGGCCTCGAGCACCCGCGCGATCGCGTCGCCGACGGCCGCCCACCGGGCGTGCCCGAGGTGGATCGGGCCGGTGGGGTTGGCCGAGATGAACTCGACATTGACCGAGACGCCGGCATAGCGGTCGATGGAGCCATACGCCTCCCCCGCGACGACGACGGAGCAGGCGAGCTCGCCGAAGGAAGCCGAGTCGAGGGTGATGTTGAGGAAGCCGGGACCGGCGATGTCGACGGACGCGACGCCCGCGGTCGCGCGCAGCCTCTCGGCAACGAGCCCGGCCACGGCGCGCGGGTTGGAGTTGGCGGGCTTGGCGAGCTGCAGCGCGATGTTGGTGGCGTAGTCGCCGTGCTCGGCGCTGCGCGGACGCTCGATCGTGATGTCGGCCGGGACAGCGGTGGCGTCGAGTGCGAGCGCCCCCTCGTCGATGGCGGAGAGCACGGCGCTGCGCACCGCGGCAGCGAGCTGGTCGGGCGTCATGGCGCGAGCCTATCGGCGCACGTGGGAGCGCTTCCCGGACGTATCGGAGCGGGCTGCGGCACCTCCGCTGGTGTCGGAGCGACCCCAGGCCGCTGATAAGGTCGGGGCACTCCTGGCCCCCGTAGCTCAGGGGATAGAGCGGTGCCCTCCGGAGGCATGCGCGCAGGTTCGAATCCTGCCGGGGGCACTCAACTTCTTCAATGATACCAAGGGATTTCAGCGATTTCCCGAATCTCGTGCCACATTTCGTGCCACTTGGGGCTTTCGGAGGCTTCCACTGGTGTGATTCGCCTCTTCCCCTGCCGGGCGCTGGGCGGTCCCCGTCGGGCTCTCTTCCGACCAGTTCTGGCGCGTCGAGCGCGCGCCGGGGCTGGCGCGGCCTCGGCTCAGTCGGCGCCGATGCCGCGCTGGGCGTCGGTCCGGTCGACGCCATGCCGACGTTGCGAACAGAACTGGCTGGCGAAGGTGCGCGTTGCTCCCGCCGGCGGGCCGCGCCGACGACGAGGGCGACGGAGTTCGTGACGGAGTCGAGCGCCGCCCCGTCACTCTCGTGACGGAGTCCATGACGGAGTCGATGACGGCGTGGGCAGGCTTAGGACGGATCCCGTGACTGATCTGTTGCCGCGGCCGGTGGTGACGGCGTGCGACGTCGACCAGCGGGCAGTCGTGCAGCTGGGCCGGGCCGCTTGGGACGGAACGTGCCCACAGGCCATAGTCGCCCGCGGCCGGGAGTCGATGAAGCCGAGCACGAAGCCGCACTCGTCCATGGACGACCCGGGCGATACCAGGGCATTCTGACTCGCATGGAACCCCTGTGGCTGACCCTTCGTCACACAGTCATGTGGGCCCGCACCGCACTCCTGGCAGCGTTGGTCGCTGGCCTCACTGCTTGCACCGGCGGGGGGAGCGTTGGCGCTCCGTCGACTCCTACGTCCGGTTCGACGGTCATGAAGTCGCCATCGACGGACGCAGTCGTCAGCACCCTGATGGGGTATCCGCAGCAGTCTGCGAGGTGCCCGACGGAGCCCACGACCGAGCCGGAGCAGACACCGGTCGTCGTAACGGGGAAACCGATTGCGTACCTGATCTGTCCGCTCCAGGGAGGCGTGTGGGGACCACCGTTCTCGCCATATCGACTGACGAAGAGTGCCCCTGGTGGTGGCGAGCCGTTCGCCGGGCTGGACGCCGCACTGCGCCTGCCCGACGAGTCAGCCGCAGAAGTCGACGATTCCGGCGTCGATCAAGTGTGTCCGGCCTCCTTGCAGGCGCCGAGGACGATCTTCGTAGAGACCTCCGACGGGCTTTGGCAGGCACACGTCCCCTCTGGCTCCTGCGGTGCCTACCTGCCCCAAGTTGTCGACGCGCTCAGCAAGATCGTCATTCCCCTGTGAGCCGCTGCATTTGAAGGCAGACGCAGATGGGTGCCTCGCTCGCCGTCACCAGCCGCGTTCGGGTCGGATCCACGGTCGCGCCGGAGGCAGGGGCCAGGGCATGGAGCTCTGTATCCAGATACCAGTGTGTGCCGTGGTTGGGGTCTTGCTCGTGACGGAGTCGCCGGCCGGCGACGGTGAGCAGGCGGCTCGGGCTCGGCTGGCTGGTGTTGTCCGCCGGAGGTGCCAACGGC
>JANMMN010000261.1:0-6039 GCA_031373405.1 Actinomycetes bacterium | reverse complement strand
GCTCCGCCGCGTTCCCATTCGCGCACGTGGTGGGCCTCGCACCGCGACGGGTCGACTCGGCAGCCGGAGAAGCGGCAGTGTCGGTCCCGCGCGGCGAGAGCGGCTCGCTGGTCGCGGGTCGCGGTGCGGGAGCGGCGGGCGACGCAGTGGACGTGGGCGCAGGACCCGGTGAGGTCGTGCGGGTCACCCTGGGCGGCGGCGGTCGTGGTGTGGGGCGCGTGCTCATCGGGGTGGATGCCGGCGGGTGCCTCGAGCACGTCGCGGTCGGTGTGCGCGATCTGCCCCAGGCTGGAGCGCTCGGCGACGACGCCGTGCACATGGATCTCGGTGACCTCGGCGTCGCACAGCACCCGCTCGACGGTCTCGGCAGGCACGGGGACGGGACTGCGGCCGGGGACGAGGAGCTCGCCGGGCCCGCCGTCGGCGTGGATGTCGGCGGAGACGAGCATGGACACGCCGACGGGTGCACCGTGCTTCGAGCCCGTCTCGGCCCGGTCGAGGAGCTCGGCGACGATCTCCGCGAAGGCATCGGCCAACAGCCGCGGACGGGCAAGCGTGCGGCGACGCTCGTCCTCGATCTCGTCCCCGGTGGGTGTCAGGTCCTCGGGCAGGGACCCGGTGCGGAACCACGCCTCGACCCGGGCCTCGAGCACGGTGACGAGCTGGGCACCGGTGAGGACGTCGAGGACCATGTGGACCACCGCGGTCGCACCGACCGTCGCGACACGGACCTCGCGGCGCTCCATCGCCTCGAGCGCGCGACGGGCCGCGGACTCGGGGTCGAGGTGGAAGATCAGCGACGCCGCGGCCCTCTCGACCTCCGCGACCGTGCTGATCTCACAGACCGGAGCGATGATCGCCTCGCCCTTCGCTCGCGCCTCGTCCCGGGCGGCACCGCGCAGGTCAGCGACCGCGCTGGTGATGCCCTCGGCGGCGGCGTCGACGGCATCCGGGTGCATCCGGCCCGCCAGCATCCCGGCACGCAGGGCGGGGAAACGCTCCATCGCCGTGCCGAGCCGAGCGACCCGGCCCGCCTCACGAGCACCGACCCCGACGCCGGCGATGAGGAACCCCCGCACGCTGAAGAACCCCGAGGCCCGCAGCTCACCCGAGCAGTGCGCCGCCCGGATCACCGCCGCCGCGCACGCCTCACCCACGGCACCGGAGTGGAGCAGCGACGCGGTCAGCGCGGCCTGGGACACCCCGTCGAGCAGCCGATGCTCACCGGCCGCCACCCGCGTCGCCACTCGCGCGGCGACCTCTCCGAGCAGCGCGATGTCCTCACCCAGCGAGGCACCCGCAGAGGCGAGGTCGTCGGGGCTGCACATGCCCTGATCATACATGTGTTCTATTCATTCCACAACCCCGAACGTCAATGTTTCCAAGCACTTTCGACGATTCACCGTCCACACCCTGTGGATCGCCAGCTCGGCTTCAGGACGGGAGCGCGATCGACCTCGCGACGCGGGTGCTTGTCCGCCCGCTAGTCCTCGATGAGGTCGCGACCTTGCTCCCGGAGCAGCGCGAGATGGTCCAGCATCGCCGTCAGCACCTCGGGGGCGTGTCCCTCCCAGGTCTCCACCTCGCCGACCATCCGGAGTGGATGGCGGGTGCGGTAGGACTGCGTGACGTTGCCAGGGAACCGCTTGTTGGTGACGTTGGGGTCGTCCTCGAACGGACCCGTGGCCTCCACGACGTAGATGTGCCCGCGTCCGTCGCTCCCGGCGAGCGCCGTGGCCAGCTCGGCTCCCCACGCAGCCGTGTCGACCAGCGCGCTGAAGTAGATGTTGTTCGACACGCGGCCCTCCTGGAAGTTGGAGCCGTGGCCGGGCACCAGCTCATCGCCGACCTCGAACGCCGACTTCGTCCCGTGGAAGAAGGGTCCCTCGATGTGGTCGCAGCTCTCGAAGGTCACGGGCACCCAGTCGCTGGTGGACTCGCCAGCGGCTGACTTCTCGACACCTGTCACGGTCGTCCTTCCTCGCTCGGCCGCCTTCGTGCCCGTCCACGACACGACTCCATTCGTGAGCTCAGCTGTAGGCCGGCGCCACCCGCTGCCAGGGACGCAGCTTCTCGAGCGTCGCCGCGACCGAGAGCAGCATCGACTCGCGACCGGGTCGCGCGACGAGCTGCACGGACAACGGCGTACCCGTGCCGGGGTGGATCCCGGCCGGCACTGACATCGCGGGGAAGCCGGCGATGTTCCAGGCCGCGGCGAACGGCGCGTAACGGACGGCACCAGCCACGTTGGCGGCCCAGGAGCGGTCACCCCAGCGCGTGGCCTCGATCGGCGGCTGGGCGAGCACCGGTGACATGATCAGGTCGTACGTCGTCAGGGTCGCCACCATCTGCTCGCGCCAGGTGTCGACCGGTCCCTCGGCGAGCAGCCCACGCTCGATCGCCTGTCGGCCCAACGCGGCGTGGGTGCGGGTGCGCTTCTCGAGCAGTGCGGGCTCGAGGTGCGCCGCGTCATCGGCGACACCGGCGAACCATCGCGCGAAGCCGCCGATCGCGACGGCGTTGGGCACGACCGGGTCGAACCGCTCGATCGAGTGCCCGGCGTGCCGGAGGAGCCCGGCGGAGGCGAACACGGCGCGCAGGTGCTCACGGTCGACCGTGAGCCCCGGCAACGGCGGCCTGCTCGCTACCCCGATGGTGAGCGTCGGTCCGTCGGCCGCGTCGGTCACTCGCGCGTACGCCGGGTCACCGGCCATCACCGAGAGCACGAGCGCCGCGTCGCGCACCGTGGTGGCGAGCGGACCGTTCTCGGCCAGTCCGTACCAGTCGGTGTCGCCGAGGTGCGCGGGCACGACGCCGCGACCCGGCTTGAGGCCCACGAGCCCGCAGCACGCCGCCGGGATCCTGATGGAGCCCATGCCGTCGGCCGCGTGCGCGACCGGCACGATGCCCGCGGCGACCGCCGCGGCCGAGCCGCCGCTCGAGCCGCCGGGCGTGCGTGAGGGCGCCCAGGGGTTGCGCGTGACGCCGTAGACAGAGTCGGTCGTGCCGAAGGCGCACAGCTCCGGAACGCGGGTGATGCCCACGACGACAGCACCTGCCTCGCGAAGCCGGCGGACGATCTCGTGGTCGGCCGGCTGCGGATGCGCCTCGGTCGCAGCGGAGCCGATCCGCATCGGCTCACCCTCGACCGGCACGTTGTCCTTGATCGCCACCGGGACACCGGCCAGAGGCAGCTGCTCGCCCGCGGCGACCCGAGCGTCGACCTGAGCGGCCTCGCGCATCGCGGCCGCGCGGCGTACGACCTGGAACGCGGCCAGTGCGCCGTCGCGGGTCGCGATCCGCTCGATCGCGGTGCGCGCGGCGTCGGCTGCGGAGAAGCTCCCCGCGGTCACCGCGGCAGCGACGCCGGTCGCGGTCCACTCGGGCAGCTCGTCTGTCCTCGGGGCGTCCTTGCGTCGGGTGGTCACGATCGGGTCCCACGACGCCGGGAGCCGCGGTGCGCTCTCATGCGGTGTGCTCGGTCCATGCACTGCCGTCCCAGTAGCGCCGACCACCGGGACGACCAGGATCGGGGTACCAGCCGGCGGGCGGGCTCACCGGCACGGCGACGGGAGCCCCCAGCGACACCGGGAGCACGGGCTCCCCGGGCAGCGGCTGCTGCGGGGCGACAGCCGTCGGGTACGCCGATGCGGCAACGCCGTACGCCGGTGCCGGCGCGACCGCGCGGGTCGGCGAGGAGCGCCGCACGATCCCGACGATCAGCGTGATCAGCCCGATGAGGCCGAGCAGCGCCCCGAGGCCGATCAGCGCGATCCACGCGAACGACCGGGCGAACGTCGTGAAGCTCGGCGCCACGATGACCTCGGAGCCCTCGGTGCCGATCGCGATCTGGTAGCTGCCGGTGCGCGGCACGTCGAACGACACGACGCCGGCGAACGTCCCGGTGCCGCTGTCGAAGGTCTGCGTGAGGTCGCCGGTATCGCTGACGGGGACGACGGCACCGTCCGGGCCCGTGACGGTCACGTCCGCGGGCGTCACGGCGGCGAGCACCGGGTCCGAGACGCTGCCCGAACCGAAGGCGACCCGCTCGTAGACCACGTACGTGGTGCCTCCGTCGAGCGTGCGCGTGATCGTGGTGGGTGTGCTCACCGGCGTCCCGAAACCAGCGACGAGGCCTGCCGTGGACGCGACCACCCCGACGATGCCGCACACAGCGGCGACGAGGCCGAGCACGAGCAGCACCACCCCGGTCACGATGGCACCCTTGCCTCGCGGCGTCGGTGCGGGCGCGGTTGCCGGTGTCAGCGACCAGTCCTGGCTCATGTCTCTCCCGTAGGTCGGCGTTCCCCCACTCTGCCGCACACGACGACGCCGTGTCGGGTCGGCCTGGTGCCCCGATCACCGTCCACGATCGTGACCTCACGGGTGTGCACCCGAAGCGTCGGAATCGTCCCACCCCGCGGCATCGCCCGATCGCTCAGTCGAGGGCGACGAGCGCGTCGCGCAGCAACGCGCTCGCAGCGTCCCGGTGGTCGTCGGCCAGCAGACCGGCGGCAGCCACGACGTAGCGCCGGTCGACCGTGATGCGCGGCGAGGTCGGCACCCGCCAGCCGCCCGCGTGGTCGGTCGTCACCGGGGCGAGCATGGTGCCCAACCGGTCGGGCGTGGCGTGCCGGAAGACGCCACCGCTCGCGACCACGACGGTCACCCTGGACAGATCCCGCCCCGGAGCGCGGCCCTCGGGCGTGTCGGACGGCCGAGCGTGCCGGCGAAGCGCCACGGTGAGTGCGAGCCGGGCGATCGTCGCGTCGGTGTCCCGGTCACGATCACTGCGAGGCAACCACGACGGGTCTGCGTGGCGCACCCGGGCGGCGGCGTCGATCGCCTCGTGCTCCGGTCCTGCGACGAGCCTCTCGACCATGGCCGCGTCGGCGACACCGGTTGCACCCCACCTCATGCCGAGGTCACCCTCGACCGATCGACCCCGCCACATCACCTCGACGACCTCGCGGTGCAGCGAGGACTCCTCGGCGTCCGGGGTGATCGCGGAGTAGACGTCGGTCGTCGCTCCGCCCACGTCGACGAGCAGCACGTCGCCGATACCCGAGTCGGCGAGCAGCTCGACGCCGGCGAGCACGAGGTCAGGTGTCGCACCGCGGACGAGCCGGGCGAAGCGCGGGCCCTTCGTCAGGCCCTTGCCGCCGATGACGTGGTGCACGAAGACGTCGCGGATCGCGGCCCGGGCCGGGTGCGGGTCGAGCACACCGATGCGCGGCAGCACGTTGGCAGTGGCGACGACCGTGCGGCTCCGGCGCAGGAACTCCTCGACCACCTCGTCGCGGGTGTCGACGTTTCCCGCAACCACGTACGGAACGCGCGGGCCGGAGGTGGAGAGACGTGATGCGTTGTGCCGCATGACATCCGCATCACCACCGTCGGTGCCACCGACGAGCAGCACGACATCGGGACGATCGGCCTTCAGCGCGGCGAGCCCGTCGCGGTCGAGCGGCCCGGTCGAGACGTGCACGATCTTGGCACCGGCCGACAGCCCCACCCGCGAGCCGGCCTCGGCCGTGACGACCCGTTCGTAGCCGACGACAGCGAGACGAAGGCCGCCGCCCGCCGACGAGCAGACCCGCACGTCGACCGGGTCACCGCCGGCGACGGCGACCACCTCGGCGATCGCGGCGTCCAGCCCGGTGAGCACGTCCTGGCCTGGACCGACGGTGGTCGGGACGGCCGAGGTCGCCAGCAGCCGTCCGGCGTCCGGGCCTCCGACGACGACGGCGGCGGCCTTGGTGAACGTGGATCCGGTGTCCGCGCAGACGACGTACCGCGGGCTCACCCCAGGGCCTGCACCAGGTCGGCGACGAGGTCGTCGACGTGCTCGAGTCCGACCGAGACACGCACGAGCGAGGGTGGGATGCCGACCGCGGTCTGCTCGTCGGGCTCGATGCCGACGTGCGTGGTCTGCGCGGGCACGGTCACGAGCGTCTCGGGTCCTCCGAGCGACGACGCGAGGCGCGCCACGGTGACCATCTCGCAGAAGCGCGCCGCCGCGGCCGCGCCGCCGGCGAC
>JANMMN010000250.1:0-5663 GCA_031373405.1 Actinomycetes bacterium | reverse complement strand
GGACTTGCCTGCACCGGAGATCCCCCCGATCAACACCCGCTGCACCCGGCCGAGGTTATCCACCTCCACCTCACGGGTGTTGGTGTCCCTGTCGAGGCGAGGCACGGCACAGCACCTGTGACGTACGGGATCACGCAGGCGGGATCAGGGGCTGGTGAGCAGGAGGGACTCGAGCTCGGCCCGGGTGAGGAGATGCTCGGGACGCACGACCGCTCCGTCGCGGACGTAGACGAAAGCGGCGTCGACCAGGTCGACGGGGACGCCGCGCCGCTCGGCGTAGGCGACGCGGTAGATGGCGAGCTGCAGCGGGTCGGCGTCGTGCCGGCGGTTGGTCTTCCAGTCGACGACCTCGTAGCGCACCGCGCCCGCCATGTCGGTCGACTCGAACACCGCGTCGATCCGCCCCGGCACGACGCGACCGCCGAGCACGAGGGTGAACCCGACCTCGATCTCGGCCGGCACGCGATCGGCGTACGCCGAGGTCAGGAACGAGCGCCGCATCGACTCGAGGTCATCGTCGCTGTCGACGTCGGCGTCGGCAGCTCCGGGCAGGTCGTCCGGCTCGAGCAGCGGGCGCAGCCCGAAGTGCGACTCGACCCAGGCATGGAACCGGGTGCCGCGCCGCGCCGCGGGTGCCGGGGCGCTGGGAACGGGGCGGGCGAGCCGTCGGGTGAACAGCACCGGGTCTGCGGCGAGCCGGACCAGGTCGGACGCCGACAGCGAGGTCGGCAGCGACACGGCTCGCACCGCGGCCCGCTCGGACCGACGCTCGTCGAGGATGAGCGCGATGTCGTCGTCCCAGCCGCGCACGACCTCGAGGTCGGCGGCACCGAGGCCGTGCAGGGGCGAGACCACATCGTCGGATCCGCGCGTGGCGTGCTCGGCGCGCAGGTCGTCGAGGTCGAGCCTGTCGTGCGCACGCACGCCGACCGCCGCGGCGACCCGACGGTCGCGCACGTCGGTGTCTGGCTGCGGTGGCCACGCCACGTCGTCGACGTCACCGAGCACCGGGTTGACCTCGTCGTCGGCAGGTGGAGCCGCCCACCCGTCGACGGCACCAGCACCCGCCAGGCACTGGTCGCGCAACGACTCGAGATACGCCGAGGGACCTCGCGGCCGCGACTGGGTCGGGCCCCACCACGAGCCGCTCGCGACGACCAGCCGCTTGGCGCGGGTGACGGCCACGTAGACCAGCCGCAGCTCCTCGTGCGCGTCGTGGATCTTGCAATCGCCCACGAACGCCTTGTGGTCCTTGGCCGCGAGCCCCGCCAGCACCGGGAGCGACTCGGCATCGCCGCGTGCGGGGTAGGGCACCGCCGGCGCCGACGTCGTCCAGCGCGAGATGCCGCGACCGCTGGGGAACACCTTGGCGGTGAGCGAAGGCAGCACCACGACGGGCCACTCGAGCCCCTTGGACCGGTGCACGGTCATCAGCTGCACGGCGTCGGGAGACGGGGGCCGATCCAGCTCGGGCACCTGGTCGAACCGGGCGGCCATCGACAACCAGGCGAGGAACGCACCCACCGACGCCTCGCCCTCCGCGTCGGCGAAGCCGGCGACGAGGTCCACGAACGAGGCGAGACCCTCGGCCCGGTGCAGCAGCAGCAGCTCGGGGGACGCCGCCATCTCGATGTCGAGCCCTGTGGTGGCGATGATCCGGTGCACGAGCTCCGGCAGGGGGTCGCCCACCCCGCGCCGCAGCCAACGGATCTCCGCCGACAGCGCGGCGAAGCGCCGGATGGCCTCGGGGTCGAAGTCCAGCTCGCCCGGGTCGTCGAGGGCGTCGAGCAGCGAGACGATGTCGGCCGGGTCGACCCCCGCGACCGCAGCATCGAGCTGCTCGTCGACGCCGGCAGCCTCGAGGTGTCGATGACCGCCCGCGAGCACCCCGGCGCGCCGACCGAGCAGGGCAAGATCGCGCACGCCGATGCGCCATCGCGGTCCGGTGAGCAGCCGGATCAGCGCCGGGTTGGCCGTGGAGTCGTGCAGGACGTCGAGGATCGCCACGACCTCGGCCACCTCGGGCATCGACAGCATCCCGTCGAGACCGACCACCTCGACCGCGAGGCCGCGGTCGGTGAACGAGCGCAGCAGCGCGGGGAAGTCCGAGGACGCGCGCGCCAGCACCGCGATCTCTCCAGCAGCCGTGCCCGCGTCCACCTGCTCACGCACCCGGTCACCGATCCACGCCATCTCCTGGGCATAGGTCGCGTGCAGCGCGACCCGGACTGCCCCGCCACCCGCGCCCCCGGCGGGCGACACCAACGGCGCCACCTGCGGGTGCAGCGCACGCAAGGGAGCGGCCAGGTCGTTGGCCGCGGTGAGGATGCGTGCCCCGGACCGCCTGTTCTCGGCGAGGCGGCGGACCGGGGCCGGGCTGCCGTCGATGCGGGCGAAGTGCTCGGGGAACCCGTCGATGTTGGCGACACTGGCTCCCCGCCAGCCGTAGATCGCCTGCAGCGGGTCACCCACGGCCGTGACCGGGTGACCGCCGCCGAAGAGCCCGGTGAGAAGTCGGCGCTGCGCGACCGAGGTGTCCTGGTACTCGTCGAGGAGCACCACCCGGAACTGTTCCCTCAGGGCCACACCGACGTCGGCGCACTCCTCGGCCAGCCGCGCACCGAACCGCATCTGGTCGGAGAAGTCGACCAGGTCACGCGCGGTGCGTGCGGCCCGGAGCTCGTCGACGAGGTGGGCCAGCTCGATCCGGGTCACTGCGGTGGAACGCAGGTCGCGCGCCGCGGCAGACACCTTGGCCTCGGCGTCGACCTCGGCGATCATGTCGCGGTCGAACTCACGCAGCGCCTCGGGCTCGAGGCAGTGCTCGGCGAGCTCGGAGTCGAGCGAACGCACGTACTCCACGATCGAGGTCAGCGCGTAGCCCAGGGTCGAGAGGTCACGCGAGGTGCGCGTGACGACGCGGTGGGCGAGCTGCACGGACCCGGCCTCGGTGAGCAGCCGCGCCCCCGGCTCCACCCCGATCCGCAGGCCGTGCTCGGCGAGCAGCCGTCCCGCGAAGGCGTGATAGGTCGCGATCGTGGGGTCGCCGACCTCCTCGTGCGATGCCCCGGACACACGGTCGGAGTAGCGGGTCACGGCGCGGCGGACCCGAGACGACAGCTCGCCCGCGGCCTTGGTGGTGAAGGTGAGCCCGAGCACCTGCTCGGGCTGCACCTGCCCGGTCGCGACGAGCCACACGACCCGCGCGGTCATCACCGTGGTCTTGCCCGAGCCGGCACCCGCCACGACGAGCGAGGGCTCGAGCGGCGCGCTGATCGCGTCGAGCTGCTCGGCGGAGAACGGCACGTCGAGCAGGTCGACGAGCTCCGCCGGCCCGAACGGCGGCAACGCATCCAGGTCGAAGGACTGCTGCGTCACGGGAGCACCTCCCGACCCTCGTCGAGTGCCGGGCAGGCACGCCGGAACGCGCAGAAGCGGCACGAGTCGCCAGGCCGCGCCGGGAATGCCTCGGCCCGCACGTGGCGGTCCGCGGCAGCGAGCGCGTCGTCGACCCACGTCGCTCCGCCGCCGATCGGCCCCTGGGCCTGGATGTCCGGGGTGTCGTCCCGGCCGAGGCGCAGCTGCACCAGCTCGGCCCCGGCCACCTCCGGCCGGTTGCCGTCGACCGGCAGCACCCCCAGGGCTCGCACCTCGGTCGAGAGCGAATCGAGGGCGCCGTCGCGCACAGCCACCTGGTAGACGCCCAGCTGCGGATGCATCGGCAGGTCGTCACCACGCACCTTGGACTTCTGGGTCTTGAGGTCGCAGATGTGCACCGCGCCCGCGCGGTCGACCTCGACCCGGTCGAACGATCCCCGCAGGTTGATCCCCGACTCACCGGCATCGAGCGTCACATCGAAGTGGTGCTCGCTCGCGAGGAGAGTGCGCTCGGGACGCGCGGTGTGCCACTGGAGGAACCGGCGTACGGCGTCGCTCGCCGCCACCCGCTCGGCCCGCGACTGCCAGAGCGCCTCGAAGCCGAGCTCGGCCCACACCGCGTCGATCCGCTCGTCGAGCACCACCGGGTCGGCGGGCAGCGTCTCGCGTGCGACCGCGTCGGCGATCACATGGATGATCGAACCGAACCCGAGGGCAGTGGTGCGAGCGACGTCGGCCTTGGCCTCGTGGCCGAGGAACCACTGCAGCGGGCAGCGCACGATGCTGGAGAGCTGGCTGCCCGAGAAGGCGAGCGGCGCACCGACCGGACGCACCGCCACCTCCGCCGACGTCGGCTCGCGCAACCCCCACCACCGGTCGGGGTGAGCCACCCCGACGAGCCGGTGTCCGTCAGCCGAGGTCGCGTTGGCGAGCACCGCGAGGCGGCGTACGGCGGCCTCGCGCAGGACCGTCGCACGGCTCGGGTCGACCGCGATCGAGCGCAGCTGTGCCACGAGGCCGGGCACCGACAGCGGGCGGGCCGGACGACCGGCGACGTGGTCCGCGTCATCGAGCGGGCGACCGAGCAGGTCGTCGAGAAAGCGGGACGGCTGCGACCCGTCGTCGAGCGCGGAGCGCACGGCCGTCACGATCAGCCGCTCCTGCGCCCGGGTGCAGGCGACGTAGAACAGTCGGCGCTCCTCGGCGAGCAGCACGGCCGGTGGTGGAGCATCGACGAGCCCGGAGCGCTCGAGGCGATCGGGTTGCAACAACGACCCACGACGGCGGACGTCGGGCCACCCACCCTCCTGGACGCCCGCCACCACCACGACGCGCCACTGCAGGCCCTTGGCCCGGTGCGCCGTGAGGACGCGGACCGCCGGCCCGCGCAGGCCGCGCTCAGCGAGCGTGTCGGCCGGGATCTGCTGCTCGTGCAGCTCGGCGAGGAAGTTGACCACCCCGCGGCGGCCGGAGTACCGCTCCTCGACCCGCTCGGCGGCGGCGAACAGCGCGAGCACCGCGTCGAGGTCGGCGTCGGCGCGGCGGCCGGCGTCGCCACCGCGCAACGCCGCGGCCTCGAGCCGATGGGGCCAACCCGAACCGCCGCGGGCTGCCGTGCCGACCCACACCGACCACAGCACCGCCTCGGCGCTGCCGTGCGCCTCGACGACGACGCGGGCATCGTGGAGGAGGCGGCCGAGCCGGCGTACGGCGGTGAGGGCGTGTCGCGCGCGGGCGTCGCGGCCCGACGACGCGGTCGAGATCGGCAGCATGGCGCCTGGGTCGGTGGTGAGCTCGTCGAGGAGACGCCGCACCAGCGTCGCAGACGGGGTCGGACGCGCGGCGGGCTCGAGCTCACGCTCCTGGCGGCGGAGCACTCGGCCGAGCCGCCGCAGGTCGGCCGGGTCGGCGTCGGCGAGAGGCGAGAGCAGCAGCACACGGACGGTCTCGTCGTCGAGCGCGGACGGGTCGACGACCGCTGCGAGCACCGTGAGCAGCGGGGCCACGGCCGGCTCGGCATGCACGGGCAGCTCGTCGCCGGCGACCTCGACCGGGACACCGGCCGCGGCGAGCGCGCGGCGCAACGGCGGCACGGACCGTCGGCCGCTGCGCACGAGCACGGCCATCCGGTCCCACGGCACGCCGCCCTCGAGGTGAGACCGGCGCAAGGCATCAGCGATGTGCCCGGCTTCGGCCGACTCGGAGTCGAAGGTGCGCACCTCGAGCAGGCCGTCGCCGAAGGCGCTGCCGCGGCAGGTGGGGCCGCGGTGCGCGCGCACGATGTC
>JANMMN010000180.1:0-13746 GCA_031373405.1 Actinomycetes bacterium | reverse complement strand
GCGGGCGATGCTGCTCGCCAACGTGGTCGAGTCCGCCGAGCGCGCGGCCGGGCTGGTCTGACCTGTGCTCGCCGGCGTGCGTCGCGAGTGGCCGATCACCGTCGTCGTCGCGACGATGGTCGCCGGCCTCGTCGTGGTGGCCTCCGGGCACTTCCGGCGCGGCACGATCGTGCTGTCGTTCGGGATCGCGCTCGCGCTGTTCCTGCGGCTGCTTCTCTCGAGCGAGGACGCGGGCCTGCTCGTCGTGCGCTCGAAGCGGATCGACGTCGCCGTGATGGCGGTCCTCGCCATAGCCACGAGCGTGCTGGCCCTCTGGATCCCGCCACCGAGCAACTGAGCCGGGCGCGCGTGGCTCGCCGGTGCGGCGGGGAGGACCTCGTCAGGTGCCGTCCCCGCAGCCGGCGGGAACGTGCCCCGGCCTCCCACGAGGCAGGGGCGACGGGTAGCCTTGGGCTAGATGTCTTGATGACGAGATATCGCCCCGGCAGTCCCCAGCCCGACCGCACGGTCCGCGGCTGAGAACAAGGAGAACGCGCCATGGCACCTCTGCCCGTCACCGTGACCGTCACCGGCGCTGCCGGGCAGATCGGCTACGCCCTGCTCTTCCGGATCGCCTCGGGTCAGCTCCTCGGCGCCGACGTCCCCGTCCGCCTGCGACTGCTGGAGATCACACCGGCGCTCAAGGCCGCCGAGGGCACCGCGATGGAGCTCGACGACTGTGCGTTCCCGCTGCTCGCCGGCATCGACATCACCGACGACGCGCGGGCCGCCTTCGACGGCGCCAACGTCGCACTGCTCGTCGGCGCACGCCCCCGCACTGCCGGCATGGAGCGCGGCGACCTGCTCTCGGCCAACGGTGGCATCTTCAAGCCGCAGGGTGAGGCGATCAACGCCGGCGCCGCCGACGACATCCGCGTGCTCGTCGTCGGCAACCCCGCCAACACCAACGCGCTCATCGCCGCCTCGCACGCACCCGACGTCCCGAAGAGCCGCTTCACGGCGATGACCCGCCTCGACCACAACCGGGCGAAGAGCCAGCTCGCGAAGAAGGCCGGTGTCACCGTCAACGACATCACTCGGCTCACGATCTGGGGCAACCACTCGGCGACCCAGTACCCCGACATCTTCCACGCGCAGATCAACGGCCGAAACGCCGTCGAGGTGGTCGCCGACCAGGCGTGGCTCGAGAACGAGTTCATCCCGACCGTCGCCAAGCGTGGCGCAGCCATCATCGAGGCGCGCGGCGCGTCCTCGGCAGCCTCGGCTGCCAATGCGGCCATCGACCACATCCACTCGTGGGTCAACGGGACTCCTTCGGGCGACTGGGTCTCCGCAGCGATCGCGTCGGACGGCTCGTACGGCGTGCCCGAGGGGCTCATCTCCTCGTTCCCCGTCACCTCCAGCGGTGGCGAGTGGGAGATCGTCCCGGGACTCGAGATCGACGAGTTCTCCCGCGCCCGCATCGACGCATCCGTGCACGAGCTCGAGGACGAGCGCGCCGCCGTCACCGAGCTCGGCCTGATCTGAGCTCAGACCCCGTACGCCGTTCCCCCTACGTCCCCTCGACGCCTCCGGCGTCCGACCACAGCAGGAGCCACCGTGGCGAAGATCAAGGTCGTCAACCCGATCGTCGAGCTCGACGGCGACGAGATGACGCGGATCATCTGGGCGTTCATCAAGGACAAGCTGATCCTCCCGTACCTCGATGTCGACCTGAAGTACTACGACCTCTCGGTCGAGAACCGCGACGCCACCGACGACCAGGTGACGATCGACTCCGCCAACGCGATCAAGCAGTACGGCGTCGGCGTGAAGTGCGCGACGATCACGCCGGACGAGGAGCGGGTCGAGGAGTTCGGCCTGAAGAAGATGTGGAAGTCGCCGAACGGCACGATCCGCAACATCCTCGGCGGCGTGATCTTCCGTGAGCCCATCGTCATCAGCAACATCCCGCGGCTGGTCCCGGGCTGGACCAAGCCGATCATCATCGGCCGGCACGCCTTCGGCGACCAGTACCGCGCCACCGACCTGGTCATCACGGGCAAGGGCAAGCTCACGCTGTCCTTCGTCCCCGAGGACGGCAGCGAGGCCACGCAGATCGAGGTCTTCGACTATCCGGGTGGCGGCGTCGCGATGGCGATGTACAACCTCGACGACTCGATCCGGGACTTCGCCCGCGCGTCGATGCGCTACGGACTCGACCGCGGCCTCCCCGTCTACCTCTCGACGAAGAACACGATCCTCAAGGCCTACGACGGTCGCTTCAAGGACCTCTTCGCCGAGGTGTTCGAGGCCGAGTTCCAGGCCGAGTTCGAGGCCGCCGGCATCACCTACGAGCACCGCCTCATCGACGACATGGTCGCCGCGGCGATGAAGTGGGAGGGCGGCTACGTCTGGGCCTGCAAGAACTACGACGGCGATGTGCAGTCCGACACCGTGGCACAGGGGTTCGGCTCGCTCGGCCTGATGACCTCTGTGCTCATGACGCCCGACGGCAAGACCGTCGAGGCCGAGGCCGCCCACGGCACCGTGACCCGGCACTACCGCCAGCACCAGCAGAGCAAGCCCACCTCGACCAACCCCATCGCGTCGATCTTCGCGTGGACGCAGGGCTTGTCCTACCGCGGGAAGATGGACGGCACGCCCGAGGTCACCGCCTTCGCCGAGACGCTCGAGCGGGTCTGCGTGCAGACCGTCGAGGAGGGCAGGATGACCAAGGATCTGGCGTTGCTCATCGGCCGCGACGCCCCGTGGCTCACCACCGAGCAGTTCCTCGACGCGATCGAGGAGAACCTTCAGAAGGCCATGGCCTGACGACCGCCAACACGTCCCCGCGAGTAACACGTCCCCGCGAATAACACCTTGAACCGACCGGTTCAGCCCCTGAACCGGTCGGTTCGAGGTGTTACTCGCATACCAGGAGGGGGGTTTCGGGTGCTGAGGGTGGTCACGGTCAACGTGAACGGGATCCGGGCTGCCGCGCGTCGCGGTGGGCTCGGCTGGCTGGCCGACTCCGGGGCCGACGTGCTGTGCCTGCAGGAGGTCCGGGCCACCGACGAGCAGCTCGGCGCGGTGCTGGGCGACGCAGGGCTCGGGCACCTGCACGTCGCGCACACCGAGGCCGCGGCCAAGGGGCGTGCCGGTGTCGCGATCCTCACCTCGGCAGCGCACACAGCGATGCGGGTGGGTGTCGGCCCCGAGGAGTTCGCGGACGCCGGGCGTTGGGTCGAGGTCGACATCGACTCCGCGATCGGCCCGCTGACGGTCGTCAGCACCTACGTGCACACCGGGGACGCCGGCGACGAGGCGCGCCAGGCGCAGAAGCACCGGTTCCTCGACGCGATCGACATCCGGTTGCGCACGCTCGGCTCACCACGTCGTCAGTCCCTGGCGATCGTGTGCGGCGACCTCAACGTCGCGCGCACCGAGAACGACATCAAGAACTGGCGCGGCAACCGCGGCAAGGCCGGCTTCCTCGAGGGGGAGCGGGCCTACCTCGACCGGTGGACCGGCGAGCTGGGCTGGACGGACCTCGGTCGCCGATTCGGCGGCGACGGGCCTGGCCCCTACACCTGGTGGTCGTGGCGCGGTCGCGGGTTCGACACCGACGGTGGCTGGCGTATCGACTACGCCCTGGCGACGCCGAGGCTCGCCGCGCGTGCATCCGGCGCCGAGGTGGGCAAGGCTGCGTCGTACGCCGAACGCTGGAGCGACCATGCGCCGCTCACCGTGACCTTCGACTGACCCGGCTCGTCTCCTACCACCCCGAGGATCGCCATGACCGTCACCACCCGAGTTCCCTTCGGCCGCACCGGCATGGACGTCACCCGCGTCGGCTTCGGGGCGTGGGCGGTCGGCGGCGCCTGGCGCTGGGGATGGGGCGCGCAGGACGACGGTGACTCGATCGCCGCGATCCGACGCGCAGTCGAGCTCGGCATCAACTGGGTCGACACCGCGCCCGTCTACGGCTGGGGCCATTCCGAGGAGGTCGTACGCCGGGCCCTCGAGCCCTTCTCCGGCGGCGACCGCCCCTACGTGTTCACCAAGACGGGGCCCGAACGTCTCGAGGACGGCGAGTCGCACATGCACGGTGACCCGGCGTTCCTGCGCGCCGAGGTGGAGGCGTCGCTGCGCCGACTTGGCGTCGACCGGCTCGATCTCCTGCAGGTGCACTGGCCTGCGGACGACGGCACCCCGGTCGAGGAGTACTGGTCGACGCTGGCCGCCCTGCGCGAGGAGGGCAAGGTGGCGCACATCGGCCTGTCCAACCATGACGTCGCCCAGCTCGGGACGGCCGAGGCGATCACCCACGTCGAGACGCTGCAGCCGCCCTTCTCGGCGATCCGTCGCGAGTCTGCGGCCGACGTGATCCCGTGGTGCGCCGAGCACGAGACCGGTGTGATCGTGTACTCACCGATGCAGGCCGGGCTGCTCACCGGCACGTTCACCCGCGAGCGGCTGGCGGCGCTGGACGAGACCGACTGGCGTCGCAGCGACGAGGACTTCACCGAGCACCTCGACGCCAACCTCGCCCTCGCAGATGCGCTGCGCCCGATCGCGGCGAAGCACGCCACGTCGGTCGCGTCGGTCGCCATCGCCTGGACCCTCGCCTGGCCGGGCGTCACCGCGGCCATCGTGGGCGCTCGCACGGCTGCTCAGGTCGACGGGTGGGTCGGCGCCGCGGAGCTCGTGCTCGACGACGCGGACCTCGACTCGGTCGCGTCGGCGGTTGAGGCAACCGGCGCCGGTGCCGGTCCCGCCCGTCCCTGACCGGGTGAGACTCAGGCCGGCATGCGCGGGTCGCGCACGCGGTCACGGATCGCCGAGGCCGCGTCGTCGTCGGGCGCGGCCTGCGCCTCGAGCTCGGCGGCGACCCGCTGCTGGTAGCGCGACACCTCCCGCGAGCGGGTCGCATCGTCCCAGCCGAGCACGTCCCCCATGAGCCGCGCGGCATGCCGCGCAGCGACGAGCCCGCGGTCGCCGGCCTCGAGGTAGAGCCGGGTACGTCGGGTCAGCACGTCATCGATGTGCAGGGCCCCCTCGTGGCTGGCTGCGTGCACGATCTCGACCGCCAGGGTGCCGGCACCGCCGGGAACCTCTTGGGCCAGAACGGGATCCGCCGCCACCACGTCCAGCAGCTCCGGCAGCAGGGCGCCGTAGCGGTGGGCGAGACGGTCGAGGTGCTCCGCATCGACGTGCGCCATGGCGGGGTGGCCGGCGACGTCGCGCAGGACGTCATCCGGTTCGGCGGCACCGATCAGCGGCACTGTCGACGTCGTCGACCCGGGCAGCTGGCCGAGGTCGGGTGCGCAGGCGTCGACGGCGTCCTCGGCCATGACGCGGTACGTCGTGTACTTGCCACCCGCGATCGTCACCAGCCCCGGCAGTGGCCTGCGGACCGTGTGCTCCCGTGAGATCTCCGACTCGGTGAGACCTTCGGTGTCGACCAGCGGGCGCAGACCGGCGTAGAGGCCGATGACGTCGGACTCGCTGAGGTTGGAGGTGAGCACGGCATTGGCCTGGCCGAGCAGGTAGGACAGGTCCGCGTGGGTGGCGGACGGATGAGAGAGCCCGTGGTGCCAGGTCGTGTCGGTGGTGCCGATGACCCACGAGCGTCCCCACGGAAGCACGAAGAGCACCGAGCTGGATGTCTTGGTGATGAGCGCGACTGAGGCATCGATCCGGTCCCGCGGCACCACGATGTGCACGCCCTTGCTGGGTCGCATCCTGATCGGCCGCTCGACGCCGGCCAGCTGCTCGGTGAGACCTGCCCACACGCCCGTCGCATTCACGACGACCCGGGCCGGGAGGTCGTGCTCCTCGCCCGTCATCGCGTCGCTCACCCGGGCACCGACGACGCGGTCGCCGTCGCGCGCGATCTCGACGACTCGCGCGGCCGAGACGATCGACGCCCCGTGCGAGGCGGCAGTACGCGCGAGCTCGAGGGTGTGCCGCGCATCGTCGACCTGCGCGTCGTGGTAGCGGATGGCGCCGGCGAGCGACTCCGGGCGCAACGACGGGAATGCCTTGAGCGCCGCGGTCTTGCTCAGGTGGCTGTGCCGTGGCACCGACGGCTGGATGCCGCCGAGGGTGTCGTAGAGGGTGAGGCCGGCACCGACGTACGGTCGCTCCCAGACGCGGTGCGCCAGCGGGTAGAGGAACGGCAGCGGCGTGACGAGGTGGGGCGCGAGCCGATCGAGCAGGAGCGCGCGCTCGCGCAGCGCCTCGCGCACGAGCGGGAAGTTGAACTGCTCGAGATAGCGCAGTCCGCCGTGCACGAGCTTGCTCGACCGGCTCGACGTGCCGGCGGCGAAGTCGCGCTGCTCGACCAGCCCGACGGTGAGTCCGCGCAGCGCCGCATCGAGCGCGATACCGCAACCGGTCACTCCGCCGCCGATCACGAGCACGTCGACGCCCGCGCGCAGGGCCTCCCACGACTCGGTGCGGTAGGTGGCGTCGAGTCGTCCGGGTCGGGTCATCGTTCTGCCTGCTTCCAGGGCCGGTACCCGTCGCCGGGTGTTGCGTCGACGAAGCCGGGCTCGGTGAACCCGGCCTCGAGGAACGCCTCCATGATGCGCTCCCGCACCCGGGCGCTCTCGGCCAGGTCGACCAGGGCGATGACGGATCCGCCGAACCCGCCCCCGGTCATGCGGGCGCCGTACGCCCCTGCGGCCAGCGCGGTGGCGACGGCCAGGTCGAGCTCGGGGCACGAGACCTCGTAGTCGTCGCGCAGCGAGACGTGCGAGGCGGTGAGGGACGGCCCGATCGCGCGGACGTCCCCGCTGCGCAGCAGCCCGACGACCTCCAGGACGCGGGCGTTCTCGGTGACCACGTGGCGGACGCGTCGACGCAGCACGTCGTCGGGGAGCGCGAGCAGCGCGGCGTCGAGGTCGACCACGTCGCGCAGTGCGGCGAGGCCGAGTACCCGGGCGGCCTCCTCGCAGGCGCTACGCCGTGCGGCGTACTCGCCGTCGACGAGCGCGTGCGGAGCCCGGGTGTCGACGACGAGGAGGCTCAGCCCCTCGGCCGCGAGGTCGAACGGGATGTGCTCGACGACGAGGCTGCGCGTGTCGAGCAGGAGCAGGTGGCCGGCCCGTGCGTGCGTGGACGCGAACTGGTCCATGATCCCGCAGGGCATCCCGACGAAGTCGTTCTCGGCCTTCTGCGCGAGCAGCGCGACGTCGGCGAGGGCGAGCTCGGCGCCGGCGAGGGCGAGCAGCGCACCGGCCGTCGAGCATTCCAGCGAGGCCGACGACGAGAGGCCGGCGCCGCGGGGGAGGGTCCCGTCGACCAGCAGGTCGGCGCCCGGCAGGGCGATCCCGTGCGACTGCAAGGCCCACGCGGTCCCCGCGACGTACGCCGCCCAGCCGGTGACCGAGCCGGGTGCCAACACGTCGAGGTCGATGCTGATCGAGGGCTCGTCAGACTGCACCGATGCCATGCGCAGCACGCGGTCGGGCCGCGCAGCCGCATCGACCCGGGTGTCGAGGGTGAGCGCGAGCGGAAGCACGAACCCGTCGTTGTAGTCGGTGTGCTCACCGATGAGGTTGACCCGCCCCGGGGCCCGCCATGCCACGTCGGGATCCCGGCCATAGAGCTCCCGGAAGCGTTGCTGGGTGGGTGTGGAGCTCACTGCGATGCGACCTCGCGGAGCCGCCGGGCGATCGCCTCGGGCTCGCGGTCGTTGACGAAGGCACCCATCGCTGACTCCGAGCCCGCGAGGTACTTGAGCTTGTCGGCGCTGCGCTGGACCGAGAACAGCTCGAGGTGCAGTGCAGCAAGATCCCGGCGCTCACGGACCGGGGCCTGGTGCCACGCAGCGATGTACGGCAGCGGGATGCCGAAGAACGCGTCGCCGCGCCGGAGCAGGTCCAGATAGACGACGGCGAGGTCGTCGCGCTCGGCCTCGGTCAGCGCCGCGAGGTCCGGGACCCGGCGGCGCGGGTAGAGGTGGACCTCCACCGGCCAGCGGGCGGCGAACGGGACGAACGCCACCCAGTGCTCGGACTCGACCACCACCCGGGAGCCGTCGGCGAGCTCGGCGGCGACGATGTCGTCGTAGAGGTTGCGTCCGGTTGCGGCGAGGTGCCGGCTCGCGGACTCCAGCTGCGCTCGGGTGGTCGGGGTGAGGAAGGGGTAGGCGTAGATCTGCCCGTGCGGGTGGCGCATCGTGACCCCGATGGCCTCACCGCGGTTCTCGAACACGAACACCTGCTCGACCCCGGGGGTGGCGGTGAGCTCCTCGGTGCGATCGACCCAGGCCTCGATCACGAGTCGCGCCCGGGCCGCGTCGAGGTCGGCGAAGGACGCATCGTGGTCCGGCGTGAAGCAGACCACCTCGCAGCGACCCCACGCCGGGTGCCGCTCGAAGGGTCCGTCCACGGTCGAGTCCGTCGGCGCGCCGACGAAGGACGGGAACCGGTTCTCGAACACGACGACGTCGTAGTCCCCGCTGGGGACCTCGGTGAGATAGCCGGGACGCGAGGGGCACAGCGGGCAGTCGTCGGGTGAGGGCAGGAAGGTGCGGCCGAGCCGGTGCGCGGCGATCGAGACCCACTCGTCGAGCAACGGGTCGTGCCGCAGGTCGGGAGCATCGCCCCTCGGTTCGAGGTCGCGCTTGTCCTCGACGTCGCGGGTCGGCGCTGAGTCCGAGTCGAAGTGGATGAGCTCCCGACCGTCGGCCAGCCTCACCGTGGTGCGCCTCATCGATCTCACTCCTGCGTTCGCTGCGGACGGTCGTCGTCGAGG
Organism: Actinomycetes bacterium; assembly: GCA_031373405.1. Taxonomy (GTDB): domain Bacteria; phylum Actinomycetota; class Actinomycetes; order S36-B12; family CAIYMF01; genus Longivirga. The sequence continues at coordinate 4,998 of JANMMN010000180.1, read as the reverse complement.
TGTCGAGTCATGTCGTGCCTGGCTCGCGGACGACAGCCACGCCGCCGGCTGCCACGTCGATCGAACCGGCGACGACCGCGCCCGTGACGAGGTCGGTGCCCGTCGCAGCGACCGTGGTGACGGCATCCGTGTGGTTGAGGACGAACAACCACGAGGTCGCGCCGGAGTGTCGGCGTGAGACCTCGACCCCGGGGTCCACCACCGCGACCGGGCTGACGCCGGCGGCGGCGAGGATCCGCTCGACGATCCGACTGGTCGTCTCGTCGTCGGTCCGGGTCGCGACGTACCACGCGACCCCCGCCCCGTGCTCGTGCCGGGTGACCGCGGGGACCCCGGCGACGGGACCGTCGAGATAGCGGACGACGGCCTCGGCGCCGACGAGCGTCAGGTCCTCGGCCCACACGTCGGCCACACCGCCGTCGTCGAGCGCGACGGTCTCCCCTTCGAGCAGCGGCACGAACTCCTCGACGCGTATCCCGAGCAGGTCGCGGAACGCGCCCGGATAGCCGCCGGGGCGTACGTGGTCGTGCTCGTCGACGATCCCCGAGAAGTAGGTCACGACCGCGTGTCCACCGCCGGCGACGAACCCCGCGACAGTCTCGGCCGCCCGGTCGTCGCAGAGGTAGAGGGTCGGCACCAGCACGAGCCGATAGCCGTCGAGCGTGGCGCCGGGGGCGACGACGTCGACCGAGATTCCCGAGGACCACAGGGCGCGGTGCAGGGCGCGAGCCCGGTCGGGGTAGCGGACGTCGATGCTGGGGTGGCTGTCGAGCTCGCACCCCCACCACGACTGCCAGTCGAACACGAGCGCCACGTCGGACTCGACGCGGCTGCCGGCGACCTCGGCAAGCCCGTCGAGGAGCTCGCCGAGCTCGACCACCTCCCGCCAGAGGCGCGAGTCGGTGCCCGCGTGCGGCACGAGCCCGGAGTGGAACTTCTCGGCACCCGCGATCGAGGCGCGGAACTGGAAGACGTTGAAGCCGTCCGCTCCGTGCGCGACCTGCTGCACGGCATCGCGGCGCAGCTGCCAGGGCCGCTTGGCGATGTTGCGCGGCTGCCAGTTGACGGCGCTGGGCGAGGTCTCCATGAGCAGCCAGGGGTCTCCGCCCGCCAGGCCACGCGTCAGGTCCGCACAGAGCGCGGCCTCGATGTGCGACTCGGGGTCGGCGAAGTCCGGGTAGTAGTCGGTCGACACGACGTCGACCTCAGCGGCCCAGGCCCAGTAGTCGAGCTGGTTGAAGCGCGTCATCACCATGAAGTTCGTGGTCACCGGGATCCCGGGGGAGAGCCGGTGCAGCACGTCACGCTCGGCGACGTACTCCTCGAGCAGCAGGTCGGAGGCGAACCGCCGGTAGTCGAGCTGCTGGGTCGGGTTGGACCACGCGCCGTCCGGGGTGAGTCGTGGCGGGAGGACCTCGGCCACCTCGGAGTAGCGCTGGCTCCAGAAGGCGGTGCCCCACGCCCGGTTGATCCCGTCGACGTCGCCGTAACGCTCGACCAGCCACAGCCGGAACCGCGCGGCGCAGGAGTCGCAGTAGCACCGCGAGGTGTGGCAGCCGTACTCGTTGCCGACGTGCCACATGCGCAGGGACGGATGCCCGGCATAGCGGGTGGCGAGCTGCTCGACGAGGGCGAGCGCTCGTTCGCGCCAGGCGGTCGACGACGGACAGTAGGCCTGCCGCGCACCGGGCCAGCGCGTGCGGCCTTCATGGTCGACGGGCAGGGACTCGGGGTGGATCCGCGAGAGCCACGGCGGAGGAGACGCTGTGGCTGTCGCGAGATCGACGCCCACTCCGGCCGCTCCGAGGCCGTCGAGGACGTCATCGAGCCACTCGAAGGAATAGCTGCCTGGGGTCGGCTCCAGGTGCGCCCAGGAGAACACCCCGACGGTGGCGAGGCTGACCCGCGCCTCACCCATGAGCCGGAGGTCCTCGGCCCAGATCGCGCGAGGCCACTGCTCGGCGTTGTAGTCACCACCGAAGTGGATGCGACCGGGTTGCCAGCTCACGGCCCCGGTCACCCCTTGAGGCCGGAGCTCGCGGCGTTCTCGACGAACGAGCGCTGCGCCAGCAGGAAGACGGTGACGGGCGGGATCATGGCGATCATCACGCCCGCGAGGATCAGGTTCGGTGCGTCTGCTGCGCGCCCACCGAGCACCGAGAGCGTCAGGGACAGCACGCTGTTGTCGAGGTTGCCCGAGTCGATGACGATCAGCGGCCAGATGAAGGAGTTCCACGCGTAGAGGAACGAGAAGGTCGCGAGCGTCGCGATCGCGGGGATCGACAGAGGGACCAGGACACTCCAGAGGATGCGCCACCGACCGGCCCCGTCGATGATCGCCGCCTCCTCGAGCTCGCGCGGGATGCTGACGAAGAACTGCCTCATCAGGAACGTTCCGTACGCCGTGAACACGAACGGGATCACGAGGCTGACCAGGTTGTTGACCCAGCCGATCGTCACCATGAGGCGGTAGAGCGGGATCATGAGCACGACGAACGGGATCATGATCGAGCCGAGGTAGAACAGGAACAGCTGGTCACGTCCACGGAACCTCAGTCGCGAGAACGCATAGCCGCCCATGATGCTCGTGATGACCTGTCCCACCACGACCAGCGCGGTGACGAGCACCGTGTTGGTCAGCGAGCGCTTGAACCCCGGGATGTCGAGCACCTTGGTGTAGTTCTCCGAGTGCCACCCGAGCTGCTCGGCGGGGACGGTGACGGATGCCGGCGCGAAGACCGGCGGTGCGTTGGGGTTGGCCGGGTCGACGTAGGAGCTGACGATGCGCGAGCGCGCGTCGTACACCTCGACCGGCTGGCCCGCGACGGTCACGGTGTAGACGGGGACCTGCTCGCCCTCGATCGTGACGGTCTTCCCGGGCACCTCGCTCGCCTGGTCCTTGGGGGCGAGGACGACGACGGCGTCGTCGGCCGTGCTCCGGAACTCGCGGACGCTGATGCCCTGCTCGACCCGGGCCAGCGTCTGCGTCCCTGTGCCGACCGGCACGGCGAACAGTGGGCGCTGCTCCCCGTCGACGGTCGCCGTGGCGGGGTCGCGCGGCAGCAGGCGTGGCGGGAAGGTGAAGACGTCCTCCGCGGTCTTGAAGGAGCCGAAGAAGGCGAGGATGAAGGGGATCAGCACCACGATGCCGGCCACCGACAGGATCACGTAGACCGACACACGGGACAGGCGGTCTCCCCAGGTGCGAGCCTTGCGAGTGGCGCTCATCGTGCCTCCCCGGCCTCGGCGCGCTGACGTCGGAACTGCAGGAGGGTGAGTCCGAAGATGACGATGAAGAGCAACCAGGCCACCGCGCTCGCCATCCCGAACTCGTCCTGCTGGAAACCGAGCTGGTAGAGGTAGACGACAGGCGTCAGGGTCGCGTTGTCCGGGAATCCGACCGGGTTCGGCTGGTTGAGCGCGTAGATGATGTCGAAGACCTGGAGGCACAGGATCACGGTGGTCGCGGTGACGAAGAACGTCGTCGCGCGCAGCGACGGGACGGTGACGTGGCGGAAGCGCTGCCACGTGTTGGCCCCGTCGAGCTCGGCGGCTTCGTAGAGCTCCCGGCTGATCGACTGGAGCCCGGCTGTGAACAGGACCGTGTTGAAGCCGAACTGGCTCCAGGCGAACACGATGACGACCGCGACCAACGCCACCGACGGGTCGCTCAGCCACCCCGTCTCGACCGGCGTCGGGAACGGTTCGCCCGGCAGGACGAGGTTGAGGAAGGAGTAGAAGGCCGACACTGCCCAGTTGATGAAGCCGACCGAGGCGTTGAACATCTGCTTCCAGATGAGGGTGACGCCGATGACGCCGGCGACGCTCGGGATGAAGAACACCGCGCGGTACGCCTTCGTGCCGCGGTATCCGGTGTTGATCATCACGGCGAGGAGCAGTGCCGGGATGACGGAGAGCGGCACGGCCAGGAGGAGGAACACCGTGACGTTCTTCATCGCTGTCCAGAACAGCGGGTTGGTCAGTGTGGACGCGAAGTTGGCGAGCCCGACGAACTTCGCCGGTGTGATCCCGTCCCACTCGTAGAAGGAGATCGCGAGGGAGAAGACGAGCGGACCGGCGAAGAAGGCGATGAAGCCGATGAGGTTGGGGGACAGGTAGAGCCAGCCCACCAGCCGGTCGTCGTCCGCCCCGCTGGAGCCGAACCAGCGTGCCGCCCGACCGGAGAACATCGCACGCGTCGCGAAGACGGCACCCACGAGCAGCGCCACCAGCAGGAGCGTCGCGGCAGGGGACCGGGAGGCTTCGCCGCCGAGGTAGCGCGCGCCGCCGACGAGGTCGATGTTCCACAGCCAGAGCGCGGACGCGACGGCGATGACGCCGAGCCCGGCCCGCTCCAGGAATCGGCTGGCGGTGAATGCGGCTCCGTCCGTACGCCGCATGAGCCGCCGACCGACCACGAGCCACACCACGCCGACGAACCCGAGCAGCACCCACGGGAAGGTGCGCTCGAAGGCGGTGGCGAACTCGTCGAAGCCTTCGTAGAACCCGGCCACCTCGAAGAGGGCGGCACCGGCGAACACGAGGGTGAGGTAGGAGGCCAGGAACGACAACGACCGCGCCCGGGGGATCCGGCGAGGGATCAGGGCCAGCACGAGCAGGCTCAGTCCGACGCCGACACCGCTGAGGACACCGAGGACGGTGCGTGGCAGCGAGTCGAGCTTCCAGACCCCGGCGACGATCGAGTAGAGCACCCAGCCGAATCCGGCGAGCAGCAGCGCGTGCCACACCAGGAGCAACCGGGCCGTGCTCCCGAAGTCGCCCGCGGGACGGGGCGGAGGAGATGTCGCCGGAGCCGGGGCGGGCAGCGTGGAGGTGGTCATGTCGGCCTCCGGGGGGGTGTCGTGCGGACGAAGGGGGGCCAGGACGGGGCCGGGCCGGGGGTGTGGGGCCCGGGGCGAGTGGCCCCGGCGCCCCACCCGCGCCCTCAGCCCCTGAAGGCGACAGGGGGGGGCAAGCAGAAAGTCGAGGCGACAACCG
>JANMMN010000179.1:0-5299 GCA_031373405.1 Actinomycetes bacterium | reverse complement strand
ACCCTGTTCGCGCTCAACGGCACGGTGAGCAAGTACCTGCTCCTCGGCGGCGTGCCGTGGATGCGGCTCTCCCAGCTGCGCGTCACGCTGGCGTTCGGGCTGCTGGTGCTCATCGTCGCTATCACCCACCGGCGCGGATTTCGCCTGCGCCGCAGCGAGATCCGGACCCTGCTGATCTACGGCATCTTCGGCATCGCGGCGACGCAGTCGCTCTACTTCCTCGCGATCCAGCGACTGCCCGTCGGCATCGCGCTGCTCTTCGAGTTCACCGCGCCGATCATGGTCGCACTGTGGTTCCGCTTCGTGCTCAGGGAGCCGGTGCGCGACCGCGTCTTCGCCGCGCTGCTGCTGGCGCTGGTCGGGCTCGCGATGGTGGCGCAGGTCTGGCAGGGGGCCTCCCTCGACGCCGTCGGTGTCGCTGCGGCTCTCGCCGCAGCCGTGGCGCTCGCGCTCTACTACCTCATCGGCGAGCAGCTCGTGGTGCATCGCGACCCCGTCTCGCTCACCATGTGGGGCTTTGGAGTCGCGGCGCTCTTCTGGGCCGTCGTCCAGCCGTGGTGGGCGTTCCCGTGGGACACCCTCGCCTTCTCTGCCGCGTTCGGCGAGGGTGGGCCGGTGGTCCCCGCGTGGGGTTTCGTGACGTACATGGTGGTGCTCGGCACCGTCGTGCCGTTCGCTCTCGTGCTGCAGTCGCTGCGGCACCTGCGGGCCACCCAGGCTTCCGCCGTCGGGATGACCGAGCCGGTGATCGCCTCAGCGATCGCGTTCGTGGTCCTCGGCGAGCTGCTCACCCCGGTGCAGGTGCTCGGAGGCGCCGTCGTGCTGGCCGGCGTGCTCCTGGCCGAGACCTCCCGCTGACCCGCCCTCGTCCCCCCGCTACCGGCGCCCGGTCACTGCGGTGAGTGCGGTCAGGTCAGGGTGATGATCAAGGTCGAGGTGTACTCGCCGGCCTTCTGGAACGCCGGCACGTCCAGCTCGACCCGACCGGTCACGACGTACTGCCCGCCACCGGACTGTCCCTCGCTGTCGTCGACACCCGGGTCGACGCCGCACAGCGTCACCGCCGTGCCGAGGACCCCACCGGAGCCGGCGGTGCTGGTCGCCGAGCCGGTCACCGGGGTGCATCCGACGGCGATGAGCTTGGCGCGGTTCGTCGCGATCGACCCCGTCCCGACCTCGGTGAACGGACCCGAGAGGGACGCGGTCAACGACCAGCCCGCCGAGCTGCCCCGGACGTCGGTGACCGTGACGGGGTTGAGCGCCCCCTCCATCACCTGGTCGGTCGTCGACACCGTGACTGACGGGGTGCCGGCGTACGCCCCCGGGCTGGCCGAGCTCTGCTTGCGCATCGTGATCGCCGTGCTGGACGGGTTGGTGCCGGCCTGGTTGGCCTGCTGCGAGAGGGTCCCGGCGATGACCGTCGCGGTGACCTGCTGCCCCGTGGCGCACCCGGTCGCGTTCGTGACAGTGCAGCTCGACGACGGCGGACCGGGCGCGGTGCCGTTGACGTCGGTGACGGTCACGCGGTCACCGAAGGCGCTGAAACTCGCCGTGCCCACGGTGACGTTCGTCGCCGACTCGGGGTACTGCTGGGACAGGGGTGAGGTGAAGCCGAACAGCGGGGCGGTCACGATCCCGCCGCTGCTCGCGTTCTGGATCGGTCCGACGAGCCTGCAGTCGGTGCTGCCGGTGATCGACCCGGACGAGGCGCTCCACAGGTAGGTGATCCGCTTGAGGCGGAGCCACTGACGCTGCCCCGCGGTGCCGGCCGGAAGCTGCACAGACACGGCGACCGCGGGAAGCACGGTCGAGGGCGTGAGGGGGCTGGCGAGCGCCGGCAGCCCCGAGCTCACGACGCCGGACTGCTGAGTGGTCGGAGCGCCCGCGATCGTCGAGGGACTGTTGGTGGGGGTGGTGTAGATATCGAGCCAGGTCTGGACCGACACGAGGCTCGCGCCGGTGAGCGTGACCGGCGGCGATGCGGGCATGGTCGAGGCGCCGGAGGTCACCAGCGTGACCGAGGCGGAGGCGGGCGCGGAGATGTCCGAGGTCTCGGGAACCACGGTCACGGTCGACGCCATCACCTGGGTCGCACCGACCGCCGTGCCGGTGACGCCACCGGTGGTCAGCTGCGACTGGCACAGGAAGTCGCCGACGACAGGGTTGCCGAGCGCGGACGCCGACGGGACCGCCACGACGGCGAGCGCGAGTGACGCGCCGGCCGCGAGGACGGCCACCGATTGCTTCCCGCGCACGTCAGACCACCGGCTGCGTGCCGAGGAAGATGCCACGGATGTACTCGGGCGCCACGAAGGTGCAGTAGTAGGCGCCGAGGATCCGGTCACCGATCGGATTGATCGTGCCGACGGGGGCGTTCAGTGTGCGGTCGGCGATGGTGAGCACACCCAGGGACACCGTGACGATCTTCTCGCCCAGGGTCCACTGAGACCCGGTCGTCGAGAGTGACTCAAGTCCGAGCACGAGCGAGGGCGTCCCGTACTTGTAGACCGCCGCAGTCTGCTCCGCCGGTGACAGCCCGGCCCACACGGCGGCGACGATCTCGTCCTGCACCGTCCGACAGCTCTTGCCCGGCAGGGACGTCGCCGACGGGCCGAATCCCCACGACACCGTGGAGTAGGTGGTGGAGGTGTCGTCGCCGAACCGCTGCTTCTCCGTCTCCGGGCGCCTCAACGATTCCTGGGTGCGCATCTTGCAGCGGACCTGCACCGGCGTCGTGCGTCCGGCATCGGCGTACTCGACCCGCTGGCCGGTGAGGACCCGGCGAGCGGCACCGTCGTTCTGGATGCCCGACTTGGTCAGCACGAAGGGGTCGCCGCCGCTGAGGCTCTGACCGACCAATGGGCCCGGGGTGTCGTAGACGTAGTTGTCGATGCCGTAGTTGGCGTTGACGAGGTCGGCCGGGGTGATGCCTGCCGTGTCGCGCTGGCGGTCGGCGCAGAAGCTGAAGTAGCCCTCGGGGGAGGAGACCGGGGCGGCGCCCGGGGCGAAGTAGGCGCGCGCGACCCCGGTGCCGGCACCGAGCACGACCAGCACCGTCGCGAGCACCGCAACGCGGCGACGACCCACCCTCATCAGCACGACAGGCGACTGCCTCGTCGGGCCCCCCGGCCCAGCAGTCACCCTTCCCTCCAGAGACTCATTATGGAACATCGGTTCGCTCAGTGGAACCCCCTTCCCCCGTTGAATGTGCCACGGGCTTCCCGAGCGGCGGCCTCCGGCACATTCACCGGGAACTGGGGGTCAGACGAGGTGGCGTTCTGCGCGGGGACTGCCGGTGGTGAAGCGGTCGGCTGAGAGGGGGGTGATGTCGATCGGGGGGGTGCGGCCCAGGACCAGGTCGCGGAGGACCTCGCCGACCGCGGGCGCCTGGAGGTAGCCGTGGCCGGAGAAGCCGGTGGCGTAGAGGAGCCGGCTCACCGCGCCGGACTCGCCCACGATGCCGTCGTGGTCCGGGCTGATCTCGTAGAGGCCGGCCCAGCCTCCGACCAGCTCGGCCTCGAGCAGCCGTGGTGCGCGCCGCTCCGCCATCGCGACGATCCCCTCGAGATACGCCGGATCCCGCCGCAGGTCGAAGCCGGGCAGCACCGACGGGTCGCTCCACCCGGCCAGCAGCCCGCGGCCCTCGCCGTGGAAGTAGAACGTCGTCCCCGCGTCGACCGTCATCGGGATCGACGCGGGCAGGTCGGCGATCGGCCCGGTCACGACGATCTCGCGACGCAGCGGTGTCACCGGCAGGTCGATCCCGAGCAGGTCGCCGACGACCCCCGACCATGCCCCGGCCGCGACGACCACGGTGCCGGTCGCCACGACGTGGTCGACACCGGCGACCCGCACGGTCACTCCGCGCACCTCGCCACCGACGACGTCGGCCCCGACGACCTCGGCACCGGTCAGCAGCCGGGCGCCGTGGCGTCGAGCGCCGGCGGCGTACGCCTGCACCCCTGCCTCCGGCGTGCAGGTGCCGTCGTCGGGCGACCAGCACGCGGCGAGCACGTCGTCGACCGACGCGAGCGGGGAGAGCCGGTGAGCCTCGTCGGCGTCGACGATGCGCGACCGCACGCCGAGGGAGTTCTGCACCTCGACCGACGCACCGAACTCCTCGACCTGCTCCGGCGTGGTGAGCAGGAAGAGGTAACCGACCCGGCGCAGGTCGATCTCGCCGCCCGGGCGGCGTCCCATCTCGCCGAAGAGCTCGAGGCTGCGCTTGCCCAGGGCGACGTTGACCGGGTCGGAGAAGCACGCGCGCACACCGCCGGCCGCCTTCGACGAGGAGCCGCTGCCGAGCGCCGACTTCTCCACGAGCAGCACGTCGATGCCCGCTTCGGAGAGGTGGAACGCCGTCGAGCAGCCGACCATCCCGCCTCCGACGACGACGACGCCGGCACGCGCCGGCACGGCTCCCGTCATAGCCGGAAGTCCGGCTCCGACGGCAGCTCCACGACATCCATCTGCGCCTTCTGCAGCGTGCCCGACCAATCCCAGTTCATCGCCTGCCAGCGGGTGAACTGGTCGAGCACCCACACGCCGCTCTGCCGCGATCCGTTGCCGCTCTTGCCGTTCCCGCCGAAGGGCAGGTGTGCCTCGGCGCCCGACGTCGAGTTGTTGACCGACACCATCCCGGCGCTGATCCGCGAGCGGAACCGCCACACCGAGTCCGGCGACGTCGTGTAGATCGACGACGACAGACCGTAGCCGTGCCCGTTCGCGAGCTCGATCGCCTCGTCCAGGCTCGCGAAGCGGCCGAGGCCGACGAGCGGACCGAACGTCTCGGTGTCGTAGAGGGCGTCACCGGGGCGGACGCCCTCGACGATCGTCGGGTGGGCGAAGACTCCCGCGTCGGGATCGCCGACGAAGCCCTCGCGCGGGTTCGCTGCCGTGATCCGTCCACTGCCGGTCGAGCCGTGCACCGAGTGGTGCGCTGCTGCGAGACCCAGGTTGTGCTCGTGGTTGGCGAGGTACTGCGGCGAGATCAACGGGCCGTACAGCACGTCGGCCATCGGGTCACCCACGACCGCGGCCTCGACCGCCGCGATGAATCGCGCCCGCATCTCGTCGTAGACCTCGTCGTGCACCCACAGCGTGCCCAGCGACGTGCACCGTTGGCCGGCAGATCCGAAGCCGCCGAACAGGGCACCCTCCACCGCGAGGTCGAGATCGGCGTCGGGCATGACGACCATGGGGTTCTTGCCGCCGAGCTCGAGGCACGGGGTCTGCTGGTGGGGCGGGGCGTGCTCGCGGTTTCGGCGGCGTACCGCGGTTGAGCAGGTGAAGCCCTCCT
>JANMMN010000174.1:0-5265 GCA_031373405.1 Actinomycetes bacterium | reverse complement strand
CGAGCTGCTGGTAGGTCGCGAGCTCCTGCTCGACGAGCACGGCAGGGTCGGCGCCGGACGTCACCGCGTGGTACCACGCGAGCGTCATGCCGACGGCTTCCTGCCACGTGAGGACGCTCTCCCAGCCGAGGGTGTCCCGGGCGAGGCTGGAGTCGAGGCAGAGGGTCCCCGTCTCGACGTACGGACGTTCGTCGAGGACCTCCCAGATCGGCTCGGTCGTTGCCCCGAGCTGAGCCCAGTACGCGGCGCCGAAGGTGACGATGTCGAGCACAGGCACCGACTGGTGATCCGCGGGGCCGAAGTTCAGGGCTCGTGGGGCGGCCGCAGATGCGTCCACTAGAGCTTGGGCGTGCAGCAGGTAGCCGCGGAGCGGCTCGAGCACGTGCTGCCAGGGCCGTACGCCGTGAACCGTGCGGAGAACGACGGGACGCCTGTCGTTCCAGGCGCGCGCCATGTCCGGGAGGAGCCGGTCCGCCGCCCAGTCACCGCCGCCGATGACGTTCCCGGCGCGTGCGGTCGCGAGCGGGACGTCAGTGGGCCAGCTGTGGACCAGATGCTCGGCCGCCGCCTTGCTCGCGGAGTACGGGTCGTGGCCTCCGAGGCGCGCGTCCTCGCGGTGCGGCAGAGGCTGGCCCGGTGCGTAGACCTTGTCCGTCGTGATGACCAGCGTGGCATCCAGACCTGCCTGTCCCAGCACCGCGTCGAGGACCTGTCCGGTGCCGACCACGTTCGTGGCGAACGTCCGCAGCGGTTCGGCGTAGCCGACGGACACCAACGGCTGGGCCGCGAGGTGCAGCACCACGGACGGCGCGAAGGCCCGGACCGCCCCGACCCAGTCGTCGTCGACGATGTCGCCCCGGCAGTCCGCCACGGTCAGGTCGAGCAGGTCCCACAGCGACGGGTCGGACACCGGCTCGACGAGCGAGAGGCCCATGACCTCGGCACCGAGCGAGCGCAGCCATGCGGTGAGCCACGAGCCCTTGAAACCGGTGTGCCCCGTCACCAGGACTCGACGTCCGGCCCAGAAGTCGGCGTCGGGCAGAACCCTCACCCTCTGGCCCACGGTGCGACCCCGGCGTCCCACAGCGCGATGAGCTCGTCGCGGTCGCGGATGGTGTCCATCGGCTTCCAGAAGCCGTCGTGCGGATGGACCGCGAGGCGACCCTCGTCGGCGAGCGAGGACAGCGGCTCGCGCTCGAGGGTGCAGCCGTCGCCGTCGAGGCGCTCGAGGAACTCCGGCTCCATCACGAAGAAGCCGCCGTTGATTCGGTCGTGGCTGTCGACCGGCTTCTCGCGGAACTCGGTGACCATGCCATCCTCGATCCCCAACGCCCCGAATCGGGGCGCTGGGCGTACGCCGGTGACGGTGGCTAGTGCACCGCTGTCCTGGTGGCGCGACACCAGTGCGTCGAGGTTGACGTCGGAGACGCCGTCGCCGTAGGTGAGCATGAAGCGCTCGTCCAACAGGGGGGCCAGTCGTGCCAGTCGCCCGCCGGTCATCGTGTCGAGGCCGGTGTCGACGAGCGTCACGCGCCAGTCGACCTTGGGCCGGGACAGGAACTCCACCATGCCGCTGCCCAGGTCGACATGGAGGTCGGACTGGTGGGTGAGGTAGTTGGCGAAGTACTCCTTGATGACGTATCCCTTGTAGCCCAGCGCGACGATGAAGTCGTTGTGACCGTACGAGGCGTAGTGGCTCATGATGTGCCACAGGATCGGTCGCTCCCCGATGGCCACCATGGGCTTGGGGATCGTGCTCGTCTCCTCGGACAGCCGTGTACCGCGCCCGCCCGCGAGGATGACCACCTTCATGCTCCGTCGCTACCCTTCTGTGCGCGTCGACCGTCGGGCGCTCGACCCGGCACGAGGGATGCCCCCGTCACATGGGACATCATGACCAGTACGAGGAGCCCGATGCCCACCAGTCCGGCAACTGCAGCCACCAATTGCGGCGACGAGGGCAACAGCGCCAGTACAAGCGCGAAGCCGACCAGTCCGATGCTGCTCGCGCGCGGGTTCGCGATCCACCGCCCCTGTGCGACGACCGCCGCTTGACCGCCTGCACCCATCAACCCGATGCCGCTCGTCAGTGCCAGAACGGCAGCGACGCCGGGTGCCACGGTGTACTGCGGTCCCAAATAGATGCTGACCGCCCACGGTCCGACCAGCCACCCTGCGACCGCGAAGGTCAATGCCAGGCCCGCACCGAGCGCTATCGACATCCGGTAGGTCCTGCGGAAACCGTGGTGGTCGCCCCTCGCCGAGGCATCGACCAGGGGCCGGATGATCGGCGCGTAGATCGCACCCACGAACATGATCGGGATCCGGCTGAGCCCAACGGCCCCGGCGAATGCACCGACGGCGTACGGGTCCGCGTCCGACTGGTTGCTCAACCACGGAACGGTCGCGTTATTCATGATGGATGGACCTAGCGCTGCCACGAACAAGGCGAGCAGGGGAAACCAGCTCAGCGAGGTTCGGGGGTTGGACCAGGTCCACCACGATGTGACGAAGGCAGAGCCGACGACCAGGCTCATTGCACCCGACAGGACGATGGCTCCTGCGACTGTCTGAGGTGTCGCGGATCCTGCCACCACGAGGCCGAGACAGATCGCGATCCGCAGACCGGCGTCGGTGATCATCTGTGAGGCGAAGGCACTGAACCGCCCGCGCGCAACAGCGACACCTCGTTGGAATGACTGCAGGGCGAGCACCACCACGTAGGCGACCGCGAGGACCAGGAGGACGGTGCTCCCGTCGAACCACCGCTGAATGGTCCAGGGTGACGTCACTGCGGCCAGAGCGACGATCGCCGTCAGGGCTACCGCCACCCGGCGCGCCATCAGGGCCTGGATCGGACGCCCATCCTCGCCGAGGAGCAGTGCATCGCCGAGGACCTTCGGCAAGTACGCCTCGAGAACCGCGAAGCAGAGACCCACCGAGAGGGACAGCGTCCACCAGACCGAGAGGGTCGCGAACGGGGTCCCGGGGAACTGGCGGGAGGCGACAGCGTTCACCACAACTGTCGACAGACCGACAGCACCAAGGCCGATGGCGGCGAGCAGGCCGTTGCGCCCGACGGTTCTAAGAGTCACGGGAGCCATATCGTAGCCAGTCCCATCCCTTCGCCGTTCACGCCTCGAACGAGCCGGGTGGTCGGACGGGTCCCTCAGTCGAGCGACGCGGGGCCACCGGTGGGCTGTTGGCAACCGATCCTGTGCGGACCCGGCACCTGGGCTCCCGCAGAACTCAACCTCGGGAGGTCGCCCGTCTCGGAACCACGGATGAGCCGGTCACGTGAGACATCAGCACCACCAGGATGAGGCAGCTGCCCACGAGGCCGGCGACGGCCGCTACCAGCTGTGGAGCCCACCGGAGCAACACCAGCACCGTGACGAAACCGATCAGGGCCACGATGCTCGCTCGGGGGCTCGCAGCCCACCGAGCCTGGGCGACAACAGCCGCCTGGCTCCCGGCCGTGATCAGGCTGAGCCCGCCCGTGAGCGCCAGGATCGCCGCCACGGGCGAGCTGATCGTGTCCTGCGTGCCCAGGTAGAGCGTGACCAGCCACGGCCAGAGCAGCCAGCCGACAGCGACCGCAGCCACGGAGATCGCCGCACCGAAGCCGAGGGTGAGCCGGTAGGTCCGCCGGACACCTTCGTGGTCCCCGCGCGACGCGGCGTCGGCGAGCGGGCGGATCACGGGCGCGTAGACCGCGCTGACGAACATCATCGGAATCTGGCTCGGTCCGAGCGCGCCGGCGAAGGCGCCCACGACGTACGGCCCCGCCTCGGGTTGGTTGCTGAGCCAGGGCACGGTCGCGTTGTTCATGATCGACGGCCCGAGCGCGGCGACGAACAGGGCGAGAAGGGGGGACCAGGGCCATGCTGCGGTTGGCCCGGACCAGGCCCACCACGTGCGGCAGTAGGTCGAACCGACGACGAGGCTCAGCGCGCCGGAAACGACCACTGCCGCAGCGAGACTCCTCGGCGTGGCGGTATCGGTGGCGGCCAGCGTCAGCGCGGCGAGTGTGCGCACCGCGCCGTCGGCAGTCAGCTGCGCAGCTAAGGCACTGAATCCGCCTTGAGCAACCGCGGCACCGCGCTGATAGGACTGCAAGCCGAGAACAACGACGTATGCGATCGCCAGGGCCATCAACAACCGGTCGCCGCCGAACCAACGGTCGATGGCCCACGGTGACAGGGTGACGGCGCTCGCGGTCACAAGTCCGAGAGCGACGAGCGCCCGTCGCGACATGGCGGCCTGGATGCCGCGCCCGTCGCCGCCGTCGAGCAGCGCGTCGCCGAGAACCATGGCAGGTAGGTCTCCACTACGGAGAAAGCACAGCCCGATCGACAGACTGAGGGTCCACCAGACGGAGAAGGTCGCGAACGGGAGACCTGGGATCGCTCGGGATGCAGTGGCTGTGATCACGACGGTCGACAGCCCCAGTGAGGCCAGACCGATGGCGCTGAGCAGACCGTTGCGGCCGACGCTTCTCAGGTTCACGAGACACTTGTGCTACCGATTCATCGTCCGCGCAAAAAGCGCATGGACGGCGGGCAGCGGATGCGCCTGGCTTACGACTGGCGCTACCGCTGTCGCCCTAGACTCGGTCCACTATGAGCGTCTTGTCGGGGATCCGTCACTTCTACGTCGGGGGCAGTGCCGCTGGCCGCGGCCGGCAGCTCCGAGCGTTGCGGGTGTGGGGCACGCTCGTCGTGGCCGGCTATCTGCTGCTGGTCGTCACGGGCGTCACAACGTCGTCGATCGGCATCGGCGGACTGCTTGACGATCCCGCGGAGCCGGCGCCCGGCTTGATCGTCGGTCACGCCGATGCGATCCGCTCCGACGAATTCCTCCGCTCCTCCCCGTGGCGAATCGGTCAGATCGTCTCTGCTGGCGGCGAGCTCCCAACCCCCTTGACCTACCCGGACACCACTCTCGTGACCGCCGGGTTGCGCGGGGGCTTCACGTCGGCGATCTACCCCGATGTCCGGGTGCTCTCAGTGGGAGGTGAGACTCTCGCAGCTCAGCGCTTTGCCGCCTCCTGGTGGATCCCCGTCGCGCTGGTGATCGGGCTCATCCCCGTCTGGCTGGCGCAGCTCGGTGTCGGTCCGCGGATCGGCATCCCTACGGCGCTCCTCCTCGTGCTCTCACCCGTCGCCATCTGGTGGTCATGGGGTGCGATCAGTGTCCTGGCATGGGCGGTCCTTGCGGCAGTGCTCCTCGGCGTAGCCGTCACGAGAGCCCGGACGCGGTGGG
>JANMMN010000172.1:0-1584 GCA_031373405.1 Actinomycetes bacterium | reverse complement strand
CCGCCTTCCGCTGATCCTGAACAACCTGCACCGCTACACGTTCTACCTGGCGCTGGTGCTCAACGTGGTGCTGACGATCGACGCGATCGCGGCCTTCCGCAAGCCCGAGGGCGGCTGGGGCTACATCGGGCTCGGCACCGTGATCCTCGTGCTGAATGCCACCGCGCTGTGGTTCTACACGCTGTCGTGCCACTCGTGCCGCAACGCGGTCGGCGGTCGGATCACGCACTTCTCGAAGCACCCAGTCCGCTACAAGATGTGGACCTTTGTCACGCGGATCAACGCCCACCACATGAAGTGGGCCTGGATCTCCCTGTGCACCGTCGTGCTCGCCGACTTCTACGTCTACGCGCTGGCCTCCGGCCTCCTGCGCACCGACCTGCACATCTCCTTCTGACGGCCGCGCAAAGGATTCCCTCCATGACCGAGCTCGAGCGCCACCCCTCCGACGTCGTCGTGATCGGCGCCGGCGGCGCCGGGCTCCGCGCGGCGATCGAGGCGCGCAGCCAGGGCAAGCGCACCGCCATCGTCTGCAAGTCGCTGTTCGGCAAGGCGCACACGGTCATGGCCGAGGGCGGTATCGCCGCCGCCATGGGCAATGTCAACTCCAAGGACAGCTGGCAGGTCCACTTCCGGGACACGATGCGCGGCGGGAAGTTCCTCAACTCGTGGCGGATGGCCGAGCTGCACGCGAAGGAGGCACCGCAGCGGGTCTGGGAGCTCGAGACCTACGGCGCGCTCTTCGACCGCACGCCCGACGGCAAGATCAGCCAGCGCAACTTCGGCGGCCACGAGTACCCCCGCCTCGCCCACGTCGGCGACCGATCCGGCCTCGAGCTCATCCGCACGCTCCAGCAGAAGATCGTCTCGCTCCAGCAGGAGGACTTCCGCGAGACCGGCGACTACGAGTCGCACATCAAGGTCTTCCACGAGGTCACGATCACCCGCCTGCTCACGGTCGACGGACGGATGGCGGGTGCCTACGGCTACTACCGCGAGACCGGCGACTTCGTCCTGTTCGAGGCGCCCGCTGTCGTGCTCGCCACGGGTGGGATCGGCAAGACCTTCAAGGTCACCAGCGGCTCGTGGGAGTACACCGGCGACGGGCACGCCCTCGCGATGCGTGCCGGTGCCACCACGCTCAACATGGAGTTCATCCAGTTCCACCCGACCGGCATGGTCTGGCCGCCCTCGGTCAAGGGCATCCTGGTCACCGAGTCGGTGCGCGGTGACGGCGGCGTCCTCACCAACTCCGAGGGCAAGCGCTTCATGTTCGACTACAACCCTGACGTGGTCAAGGACATGAATGCGACGACGCCCGAGGAGGGCGACCGCTGGTACGACGACCCGGAGCACAACCGCCGGCCGCCGGAGCTGCTCCCCCGTGACGAGGTCGCTCGCGCGATCAACTCCGAGGTGAAGGCAGGTCGCGGATCCCCTCGCGGGGGTGTCTACCTCGTCGTGTCGAGCCGCCTGCCCGCCGACGTCATCCGCAAGAAGCTTCCCTCGATGTGGCACCAGTTCTAGGAGCTGGCCGACGTCGACATCTCCATGGAGCCGATGGAGGTCGGTCCGACCTGCCAC
>JANMMN010000159.1:0-12809 GCA_031373405.1 Actinomycetes bacterium | reverse complement strand
TCGAGCACCACCATCGGGCCGTAGTCGAGCCGGGCGTCGTTGTCGTTCAGCCGGTGCACCCGCCCCGCCAGCGGAGCGTGCACCGGTGAGCCGGCCCGGGTCCACACGTCGGTGCCCAGATGCACTGTGCGGCGCTCGTTCGCCGGGTCGTCCCCGGTCGCGAACTCCGGAGCGGTGTAGATCAGCCGTGCCTCGCCGTACCCACCGACGGCCACAGCATCGGGGTCACCGTCGACGTCGCGGCGGATCAGGCGGTCGAACCTGGCGGGACCGGCGGAGACGTCGTCGGCCGCGAACAGGTCGCTCCCCACGGAGAGATCGAGTCGGAACGTGCGCAGCTCGCCCCACCCGGTCCCGAGCAGGGGCGCGGGCGCCGAGGCGGCGAGAAACCGGCGTACCTCGGCCGCGTCGGGGTGGGGATCGCGCCCGCAGGCGGCACGCAACCGGGCCAGCAGCAGCACGGGCGGCACCGACGAGAGCCTGGTGAGCGCTTCCCAGGCGGCGTCCTCGTCGACGGTGAGGTAGTGGTCTCCGGGCCGTTGCGCAGACTGCGCGGCGGCGTGCACGCCGGTGAGCGCGAGCCGGGCGAGCACCAGGTCACCCAGCACCTCGAGCTCGGTCTCGGTCAGCGGGTGCTGTCCGTGGAATCCCGCCGTGATGTCGGCGAGCGCCGTGATCGGATCGGGCCGGTCGAGCAGGTGGTACGCCGCGGCCACGGCGATCTCGGCGACGACGGCGGAGTGCACCATGTCGCCGAAGTCGATCAGGCCGGCGATCCGGGTGAACCGGTCCGCGGGTGCCGTCGGGCTGCCCGGGTCGACCACCACGTTGTGGTCGTTGGCGTCACCGTGGATCACCCCGCGGCGCAGCCGGACCAGCCGCGGCTCCACACGTGACAGGTAGCGCTGACGCACGTCGTCCAGGAGCGCCTGCCGGGCCGGATCGAGCACCGCCGCCCGCTCCCTGTCGATCACGACGACGACCTGAAGCACATCCCAGTGGAACTCGCGGTGGGCGTGCGGTTCGTCGAAGCCGTCGAGCGCGGCGGCCAGCCGACCCAGGACCGACCCGAGATCGCGGAGGAGCTGTGGCGAGGGTGCGTCGATGTCCGCGAGCAGCACGCCGGGCAGGTGCTCGAGCATCCGGACGAGGTGACCGTCGACCTCTCCGATCTCGTCGCCGTTCGACGTCGGGCGCAGTCGCTGCACCGGGATCCCGGCCTCGGCGGCGCGGGCAGCAGCGGCGTGCTGCCCCGCGAGCACCTCACGACGCTCGCGGGCGTTGGCGACCTTGAGCACCCAGCTCTCGCCCGAGGTCGCGTCGAGCCTGAAGACCCGATCCCGCTCGCTCGAGAGCTGCGTGGCGCGGGCGTCGACGGCGTAGAGCTCCCTGGCGATCCGCTCGGCCTGGGCGATCGTGGTGGTGGGCGTGTGGTCGAGCAGCGACATGCACGGCACCCTAGAGGGTCGGTGGCGGCGGGAGCATGACGAGCATCACCGTCCGATCCGGCGCATCCGCCCGAGATCGGCGGACAATGAAGGTCATGGACGGTGCTGTGCTGGCGGACCCCACGGGCCCAGTCACCGCGTGCATCGACGGCAACGAGGCCGCCGCGCTCGTGGCGCACAAGCTCTCGGACATCTGCGCGATCTACCCGATCACCCCCGCCTCCGCGATGGGCGAGCTCGCCGACGCGTGGAGCGCGGCGGGCCGCACGAACCTGTGGGGCTCTGTGCCCGAGGTTGTCGAGATGCAGTCCGAGGGCGGTGCCGCCGCGGCGCTGCACGGCGCGGTGCAGAAGGGCGCCCTCGCTACCTCGTTCACGTCGTCCCAGGGGCTGCTGCTCATGATCCCGACGATGTTCAAGGTGGGTGGTGAGCTCACGCCGACCGTGCTCCATGTGGCTGCGCGCTCGATCGCGACGCACGCGTTGAGCATCTTCGGCGACCACTCGGACGTGATGGCGATCCGGTCGACGGGGTGGGCGATGCTCTGCGCGTCGGACGTCCAGGAGGCGCACGACTTCGCGCTCGTCGCACACGCGGCGACCCTGCGCTCACGCGTGCCCTTCCTGCACTTCTTCGACGGCTTCCGGACCTCGCACGAGGTCGCCACGGTCCACCTGCTGGGTGAGGACGACCTGCGCGCTGTCGTCCGCGAGGAGGATGTCCTCGCGCACCGCAGGCACGGGCTCAGCCCTGAGTCACCGGTGATGCGGGGCAGCGCGCAGAACCCCGATGTCTTCTTCCAGTCGCGCGAGGCCGGCAACCAGCACTACGACGCCGTGCCGGGCACCGTCGCGGAGGTCATGGCCGAGGTAGCCGCACGCACCGGTCGCGACTACCACCTGGTCGACTACCACGGCCACCCCGAGGCAGAGCGGGTCGTGGTGGCGATGGGGTCGGCCACAGGCACGCTGCGCGAGACGGTTGACGCGCTCACCGCTGCCGGTGAGAAGGTCGGCCTCGCCGTCGTCCGCCTCTACCGGCCGTTCCCGTCCGACGCGCTGCGTGCGGTGCTCCCGGTGACGACGACGCGGATCGCGGTGCTCGACCGGACGAAGGAGCCGGGCGCCCCGGCCGAGCCGCTGCACCTCGACGTGATGTCCACCTTCTCCGGCGAGGCGGGGACGCTGGTGATCGGCGGGCGCTACGGATTGGGCTCCAAGGAGTTCACGCCCGTCGACGCGAAGGCCGTCTTCGACGAGCTCGCCTCGCCGACTCCTCGGCACCGCTTCACCGTCGGCATCGTCGACGACGTCACGCACCTCTCGCTCGATGTCGACCACGGGTTCCATGTCCCGACGCGCGCCGTGCAGGCGATGTTCTTCGGGCTGGGCAGCGACGGAACGGTCGGTGCCAACAAGACCTCGATCAAGCTCATCGGCGAGCACACCGATCTCGAGGCTCAGGGCTACTTCGTCTACGACTCGAAGAAGTCCGGGTCGATGACCGTGTCGCACCTGCGCTTCGGGCCGGACCGGATCCGTTCGGCCTACCTCATCGACGAGGCCGACTTCGTCGCCTGCCACCAGTTCGGTCTGCTGAGCAGGGTGGACGTGCTCGTCCACGCGCGCACCGGTGCGACCGTGCTGCTCAACAGCCCCTACGGGGCCGCGGAGGTGTGGGAGCACCTGCCGCACGCCGTTCAGGACCACATCGTCGACAAGGGCCTGTCGCTGTGGGTCATCGACGCCGGCGCCATCGCCAAGGCCGCCGGGCTCGGCCCGCGCATCAACACGGTGATGCAGCCGTGCTTCTTCGCGCTCTCCTCGGTGCTCCCCCCCGACGAGGCGATCGCCCTGGTGAAGGGCAGCCTGGAGAAGTCCTACGGCAAGCGCGGGTCGCAGGTCGTCGAGCGCAACCACAAGGCGATCGACCTCGCCCTGGCGAGCCTCGCGCAGGTCGCCGTCCCCGCCTCGGTCGGAGCTCGAGGCACGATCGACGCAGTCACCGTCCCGACCGTGATCGAGCACCTGATCGGCGGCCGCGGTGACGACCTGCCGGTGAGCGCGATGAGCATCGACGGCACGTTCGCCACCGGCACGGCGGCGCTGGAGAAGCGGGCGCTCGCCGAGGAGCTCCCGATCTGGGACGCCTCGCTCTGCATCGACTGCGGCAAGTGCGCCATCGTCTGCCCGCACGCCGCGATCCGCATGAAGGTGTGGGACCCGGCGACGGCCGTCGAGGCGCCCGTGGGGTTCAAGTCCAAGGCGTACGGAGGACACGAGCTGCCGGCAGGCACGCGGCTCACGGTTCAGGTCGCACCGGATGACTGCACCGGGTGCGGGATCTGCGTGGCGGTCTGCCCGGTGCGCGACAAGCTCGACCCGGCCCACAAGGCGATCGACCTGCTGCCGGCCGCCGACCACCGCGACGTCGAACGCCCGCACTTCGAGCACTTCCTCGAGCTTCCCGAGGTCGACCGCTCGCTCGTGCGCGCCGACACCGTAAAGGGCTCGCAGCTGCTGCAGCCGCTGTTCGAGTTCTCCGGTGCCTGTGCAGGCTGCGGCGAGACGCCCTACCTCAAGCTCGTCACCCAGCTGCTCGGGGACCGCATGGTCGTGGCCAACGCGACCGGCTGCTCGTCGATCTACGGCGGCAACCTGCCGACCACCCCGTGGAGCAAGGACAAGGCGGGTCGCGGACCCGCGTGGGCCAACTCCCTCTTCGAGGACAACGCCGAGTTCGGGCTCGGGATCCGGCTCGGCGTCGAACGCCAGGCCGCCGACGCGCAGCGGCTCGTCCGCGAGCTTGCAGACCAGCTGCCGACCGACCTGGTGTCAGCGCTGCTGGCCGACCCGCCGGACGTCACCGACGAGCCGGGCATCGTGGAGCGACGAGCCGTCGTCGTGCGGCTGCGTGCCGCGCTCGAGCAGCTCGACGATCCGCGCGCGACCTCGCTGGCCTCGCTGGCCGACGGTCTCGTGCCGACGGCTGTGTGGATCGTCGGCGGTGACGGCTGGGCGTACGACATCGACTTCGGGGGGCTCGACCACGTCCTGGCGTCGGGGCGCAACGTCAACATCCTCGTGCTCGACACCGAGGTCTACTCCAACACGGGCGGCCAGGCTTCGAAGTCGACGCCACGCGGTGCCTCGGCGAAGTTCGCCGCCACCGGAAAGGCGACGAAGAAGAAGGACCTCGGCCTGCTCGCCCAGGCGTACGGCGACGTCTATGTCGCGCAGATCGCCCTGGGCGCCAACGAGACCCAGACGGTGCGCGCGATCCTCGAGGCGGCGTCGTGGCCCGGTCCCTCACTGATCCTGGCGTACTCCACCTGCATCGCCCACGGCATCGAGATGTCCTCGTCGATGGGCCACCAGAAGGCGGCGGTCAGCAGCGGCTACTGGCCGCTGTACCGCTTCCACCCCAGCCCGGCCCCGGGCGCGCACCCCTTCAGCCTCGACAGCAAGCGGCCGAGCATCCCGTTGCGCGACTTCACCCGCGAGGAGACCCGCTACACCTCCCTCGACCGGATCGACCACGATCGTTCCGAGCACCTGATGCACCTCGCCCAGGCCGACATCGACGAACGCTGGCACTACTACGAGCAGCTCGCGGGCGTCGAGCGCAGCATGTTGACGGACCCGGACGAGGTCCACGAGCAGGGCGGGCCACTCGACTGAGCCGCTCCGGGGCAGCTCGGGCATCACGACGCTTGCCCTCGTGGTTGACACACCACTACGTTTTGTCAACCGCGAGGATCAGGGGCTGGCATGGCAGACGTCGACGACGGCACGGGCTCGATCCTGCCGGCGTCGAGCGTGCCGTGGCGTGACCGCAAGCGCTCCCTCTGGTTGGTCGCGCTGCTCATGCCGCTCCTGCCGTTCGCCGCGGTCGGGCTCCACGCCGCCACCGGCTCGGGGTGGTGGCTCTGGCTCGGCCCGATCGTCATCCTGGGCGTGGTGCCGCTCGTGGACCTCGCCACCGGTCTCGACCGCTCCAACCCGCCGGACGACCTCATCGCCGCGCTCGAGCGCGACCGCTACTACCGCTGGCTGACCTTCGCGTTCCTGCCGCTGCAGTACGCCGGGTTCCTCACCGCGTTCGCGGTGATCGCCCACGGTGACCTGACGACGACCGACCGCGTAGGTCTCGCGATCACCGTCGGTTTCATCGGCGGCCTCGGGATCAACACCGCGCACGAGCTGGGCCACAAGAAGGAGAGTCACGAGCGGTGGCTGGCGAAGATCGCTCTCGCGCAGACGTTCTACGGCCACTTCTTCATCGAGCACAACCGTGGCCACCACGTGCGCGTCGCGACGCCCGAGGACCCGGCGAGCGCCCGGATGGGCGAGAGCTTCTACCGCTTCTGGCCCCGGACGGTGCTCGGCTCGCTCGCCAGCGCGTGGCGCCTCGAGCGGCGTCGCTACGCGCGTCATGGCACGCACCCGGTCCGCCTCGGCAACGACGTGGTCAACTCGTGGCTGATGTCGGCGGCGCTGTGGACGGCGATGGTGCTGTGGCTCGGTGCGGGTGTCCTGCCCTATCTGGCGGTCCAGGCGGTGATGGGCCTCACCCTGCTCGAGGCGGTCAACTACCTCGAGCACTACGGCATGCTGCGCCAGCGGGTGGGCGCGCCGGGGCACGAGCGCTACGAACGTGTCGCCCCCGGCCACAGCTGGAACTCCAACAACCTCGCGACCAACGTGCTGCTCTACCACCTTCAGCGGCACAGCGACCATCACGCCAACCCCACCCGTCGCTACCAGTCGCTGCGTGACTACGACGAGTCGCCCGTCCTGCCGACCGGGTACGCCGGCATGATCCTGCTGGCGCTCGTCCCGCCTGCGTGGCGCCGCGTGATGGACCCGCGCGTGGTCGCGCACGTCGGCGGCGACCTGAGCCGGGTCAACGTCGCACCGCACCGGCTGGAGCGGGTCCTCGCGACGTACACCGGCATCCCCGGCGAGGTCGGCGGAACCCCTGCGGCAGTACCGCTCTCCCGATCGCATGCCCAGCCGGTCGCGGGTGCGCAGCGAATGCGGTGCCCGGGGTGCAGCTACGAGTACGACGAGCTGCGCGGCGACCCGCGCGAGGGGTTTCCCGCCGGGACTCCGTGGCTGGCGGTACCGGACTCGTGGTGCTGCCCGGACTGCGGGGTGCGCGACAAGGCCGACTTCGTGTCCCAGGTCGACGCGTGACGCCGCCGGCAGCACTGGCAACGGACGCAGCGCCGCCCCAGGTTCCGCTGCGGACGCGGATCGTGGCCACGGCCGTCGACCTGACCACCGACTCGGGCTGGTCGACCGTGACGATGTCCCGGCTGGCCGCAGCAGTCGGCGTGAGCCGCCAGACCGTCTACGTCGAGGTGGGCACCAAGGCGGCGCTCGCGGAGGCGATGGTGCGCCACGAGCTCGACGGCTTCCTGGCCCTCGTCGATGCCGCGTTCCGCTCACACGACGGCGACCTTCTCGCGTCGGTGCGCGCCGCCACCCGAGGGGTCCTCGAGCTCGCCGTCGAGCACCCGCTCCTGCGCGCGATCGTCGCCGGTTCCGGCGGGACCAACCTCCTTCCGCCGCTCACGACCCGGTCGACCGCGGTCGTCGACGCTGCCCGGCTCGTGCTGGCCGAGCGGGTCGCGCCCTACGTCGACGGGCTGGAACCGATGCAGCTCGGCGCCGCCGTCGACGCGATCGTGCGGGTCGTGCTCTCCCACGTCATGTCACCGTCGGCGCCCCCGGCCCGGACGGCCGACGACGTCGCCTGGCTCGCCGGCCGGCTCCTCGCTCCGCCTCGTACGCTGCGGGGATGACCGTCGAGGCCAAGGGCAGCGTCCGGGCCGATGCCTGGGCCTGGGCGGTGCGGCTCTACGCAACCCGGTCGGCGTCGAGCGCGGCGTGCAAGGCCGGACACGTCAAGGTCAACGGCGCCAGCGCGAAGCCTGCGCACCCGGTCAAGCTCGGTGACACGGTGCGCGCACGGACACCGGGCGGTGAGCGCATCGTCGTCGTCACCGGACTGATCGAGAAGCGCACGAGCGCCACGATGGCCGTGACCAAGTACGACGACCTCACCCCGCCACCCCCTCCGAAGGCGGAGCGTCCCGCCGTCCCCGAGCGCGAGCGCGGATCGGGACGCCCCACCAAGCGCGACCGTCGGATCACCGAGCGGCTCCGCGGCCACTGACGGCGCCCTCGACCTCCCGGACCGGGACGGACTCGTGCAGGTCGATCGTCGGGAGCAGCCGGTCGAGCCATCCCGGCAGCCACCAGTTGGCCTCACCGAGGAGCTTCATCGTCGCCGGCACGAGCACCATGCGCACGAGCGTGGCGTCGATGAAGATCGCCGTAGCGAGCCCGAGCCCGAACATCTTGGTCCCGGCATCCTCCCCAGTCACGAAGGCGAGGAACACCGCGATCATGATGAGGGCCGCCGACGTGATGACGCGGCCGGTGCTCGAGATCCCCCGGACGACCGACGTGGTGTTGTCACCGCTCGCGACGTACTCCTCCCGGACCCGCGAGAGCAGGAACACCTCGTAGTCCATCGAGAGACCGAACAGGATCGCGAACATGAACATCGGGATGAACGACACGATCGGCACGGTCGAGGTGAGACCGATGAGGTCGGCGCCCCAGCCCCACTGGAAGACCATGACCATGACGCCGTACGACGCACCGATGCTGAGCAGGTTGAGCAGCACCGCTTTCAGGGGCACGAGCACCGAGCGGAAGACGAGCATCAGGAGCAGGAACGACATCGCGAGCACCGCCCCGATGAAGTACGGCAGCCGCTCGTTGACCCTGACCCCGACGTCGGCGAAGTTGACCATCGCACCGCCGACGTAGGCGCGGGCTGGGCTGTCCGACAGTGCGCGCGGGATGACCTCGGCGCGCAACCGGGACACGGTCTCGCGCGTCGCCTCGTCCTGCGGTCCGGTGCTGGGCACTACGACGAGCGTGGCGACACCCGAGCCCGCCGACGTGGCCGCGGCGGTGACCGAGGCGATGCCCGGGTCGGCGTCGATCGCGTCGATCAACGCTGTGACGGCGCCGGTGTCACCACCGAGCTCGACCGCGACCACGAGCGGGCCGTTGCGCCCGGGACCGAAGCCCTGCGCCACGAGGTCGTAGGCCTGGCGCTCGGTGCGACTCGTCGGCAGGGCGCCGTCGTCGGGGATCCCGGCCCGCAGGGCCGTCACCGGCGCGGCAAGAGCGAGCAGCAGCACGGTGACCCCGACGGCGTACGCCGCAGCGTGCCGCGTCACGTGGCGTACCCATCGCGACCAGCGGTCTCCGTCGTGCGCGGCCTGACGGTGCACTCCGAAACGGTTGATCGCGTGACCGGACAGGCCCAGGAACGCGGGGAGAAGGGTCACGGAGATCGCGACCATGACCGCGACGACCATCGCCAGCGCGATCCCGCCGGCCGTCATGAAGGGCACGCCCGCGACGACGAGCCCGAGCACGGAGACCACCACGATGCCGCCGGCGAAGACCACCGGCTGCCCGGCCGTCGCGATGGCGCGACCGACCGCCTCCTGCACGGGAAGTCCGCGGACGAGCAGCTCACGGTGCCTCGTGACGACGAACAGCGCGTAGTCGATGCCCACGCCGAGGCCGACCATGGCGCCGAGCACGGGTGCCCAGCTGGGGACCTCCGTGACCCGAGCGAGCAGAGAGATGGCGCTGATCCCGACGGCCAGCCCGAAGACCGCCATGCCGATCGGGAGTGCGGTGGCGATGAGCGAGCCGAAGGACAGGAACAAGATGATGGCAGCGGCCAGCAGGCCCACCGCCTCGCCCAGACTCGGCTGCGACTCCTCGAAGGCGAAGAACAGGTCACCACCGACCTCGACGCGGAGCACCTGTGCCGAACCCGTCTGCGTGGCCAGCACCTTGAGGTTCTCGAGGTCCGCTGCGCTGAGCTCGCTGAGCCCCGGGTACTGCAGCCGGATCAGCGCGATCCGGCCGTCCGGCGAGACGAAGGCGTCGGTGGTCTCCGGGCCGGCAGCCAGCTCACCGACCGGGTCGCTCGTGCCGAGCACGTGCGGCAGGCCGGCGGCGGCCGACTGGAGCTCGGCCAGTGCGGCCCGGGCGGTCTGCGAGCCGAGGAAGGTCGATCCAGCGTCGGCAGGAGTCACGACCATCTGCGCGGTGAAGCCGTCCTGCCCTGTGCCCGTCGAGCTCACCAGGTCGTTGGCCTTCTGCGAGTCGAGCCCGGGCACCCGGAAGGAGTCCTCGAGCTTGCCGCCCCAGGCTCCTGCGGCACCGACCACGACGACCGCGAGCAGGAGCCAGGAGCCGATCACCGTCCACGGCCGACGGGCGCTGAAGCTCCCGAGGCGAAACAGGAACGCGGACATGATGGCCTCCGGATGGTGGACGTCGCGGCGAGTGCCGACTGCGTCGAGCGTGTCGGTCGGCGCGCGCCGGGGTATCGGCCGCAGAGCACAGTCCGGACCTGGCCGATGGACCGGGACAGGGCTGGTTCTTTCGGCCGATACGCCGCGGCGCCCGGTCCCTAGGCTGGAGAGGTGATGCGCAACGTGGTCGAGTCGCTGTGGGCCGAGCCCCGAGCTCCCAGACCGCCCGCGCGCGGGGGGCGCGACTGGGTCCTCGTGCTGGCGCTCCTCGCCGCCTTCGCCCTCGAGCTCGCACTACGCGTGGACATGACGTGGCGCGCTGTCGGGGTCGTCATGGTCGCCGTGCTCGTCGTCGCGCTGCTGTTCCGACGCGCAGAGCCGTTCGCGGCGTTGGCGGTCACGTTCGGCGTCACCATCTCCGTGGACGTCGCGACCATCGTCGCCGGTGTAGGCGAGCCGGTGAGCCCGTACTCCATGGCATGTGTGCTCGTGCTCGTCTATGCCCTGTTCCGATGGGGATCCGGGCGCGAGGCCGTTGTCGGTGCTGGTCTCAGTCTCGCCGCGGCAGGAGTGGGTCTCGCACGCGACCAGGCGGGCTGGCCGGACGCGGTGATCGGGCTGATGATCCTCTCGCTGCCGGCGGTACTGGGCGCATCCGTGCGCTTCTGGACCACGTCACGGTCGCGCGAGCTCGACCAGATGCGCCTGCGCGAGCGCGAACAGCTCGCGCGCGAGCTGCACGACACGGTGGCCCACCACGTCTCGGCGATGGTGATCCGGGCCCAGGCCGGTCGCGTGGTCGCTGCCTCGTCGCCGGAGGCCGCACTCGAGGCGCTCGCGATCATCGAGAGGGAGGGATCGCGTACCCTCGCCGAGATGCGGAGCATGGTGAGCGCGCTGCGCGACGGCGACGATCCCGACCTCGCCCCGCAGCTCGGAGTCGCCGACCTCGAACGCCTCGCACGCCCGGTCGGCGACGGACCCACGGTCGAGATCGACCTGACCGGTGAGCTCGGTGGGCTGCGCCCCTCGGTCGACGCCGCTCTCTACCGCATCGTGCAGGAGTCGATCACGAACGCGCGGCGGCATGCGCAGCATGCGACCCGCATCGACGTCTCCGTGGTCGGGGGCCAGGACGACGTACGCCTCACTGTGACCGACGACGGTGATCCGATCACGGCCGTGCGGGCCGTCGACGGCTACGGCATCGTCGGCATGACCGAGCGGGCGACCATCCTGGGAGGCACGTTCCGCGCCGGGCCGGGCGCAGGTCACGGCTGGGTAGTCGATGTCGTGCTCCCCCGGGACGGCTCGACCGCGTGAGCATCCGCGTGCTCGTCGCCGACGACCAGGAGCTCGTGCGCACCGGCCTCCGGATGATCCTCGACGCCCAACCTGGTATCGAGGTCGTCGGTGAGGCGCGCGACGGGCGGGAGGCCGTGCGACTCGCACGCGAGCTGCGACCAGACGTGTGCCTGTTCGACATCCGCATGCCCGAGCTCAACGGGCTCGAGGCGACGAGGGCACTCGCCGGGCCGGAGGTCGAGGACCCGATGGCCGTCGTGGTGATCACGACGTTCGACCTCGACGAGTACGTGCACGGTGCGCTCAAGGCAGGTGCGCGCGGCTTCCTGCTCAAGGACGCCGGGCCGGAGCTGCTCACCCAGGCGATCCACGCGGCCGCCAACGGCGAGGCGCTGATCGCGCCGAACGTCACCGTGCGGCTGCTCGCCGCGTTCGCCGCAGCCGCCACCGGTCCGCCGCCGCCGCAGCCGATCGACGCCCTGACCCCGCGCGAGGAGGAGGTGCTGCTCACCGTCGCCCGCGGACTGACCAACTCCGAGATCGCCGACGAGCTGCACATCAGCCTGAGCACGACCAAGACGCACCTCGCGAGCCTCATGCAGAAGCTCGGCGCCCGTAACCGGGTCGAGATCGCGCTCTGGGCCTACGAGACGCACCGCCTCCCGACCTGACGCACGGGGTCGAAACGGGTCATGCCGGGATGCTGCGTCGCCGCGTCGCGGAGTGCGGCCGACCTACTGGTCCGAGGACGCCATCAGCACCCGCCCGTCGGGGGTGAGAACGGCCGCGGCTCCTCCGCGCCTGCCGTCACCCACGGCGACGACAGATCCGTCGGCGTTGCGTCGTACGGCGTGCACGCCGCCGAAGAACACATTGGTCGTCGGCCACGACTCGACCTCGGGCCAGCCGCGCTCGACGGTGAGCCGGCGCAGCGCGTCGAGATCGGAGTCGGTGAGCCCGGGCTCCACGTGCACCTGATGGTGACTGCTGACGTGCACCCGCGGCGCCGCCACGGCGTCCGCGAGCTCGGCACCGCCGTCGAGGAGACGCAGGAGGACGGCGAGCGTCGCGGACCGGATCCGCTCGCTCCCCCCGGTGCCCAGCACGACTCTGGCGCCGTCCGGCCACGCGAGCAGCGCGGGCGCCATCATGGAGCCCATGCGCTCCCCCGGTGCCAGCGGCTCCCCCGGGTGAAGGTCCTCCTCGCCCAGCATGTTGTTCAGGGCCACTCCCCAACCGCTCAGGACCGTGCCCGATCCGGATCCGTTCGACGTGGTGAGCGCGGCGAGGTGGCCGTCGGCGTCGACGACCGAGATGTGCGTCGTGCCAGTCGGCACCTGGCCGGGGGCGCGGTGGGCGAGCACGACATCGGCCTGCGCGGCGATGACGGCGGCCCAGTCGACGGGCGTCGTCCCGCCTGCCGCGACCGCCAGCCGACCGAGGGCCTCGAGGACGATCGACCCGCCCGCCGCCGGCGGCGGGTTGGTCCAGACCCGGACACCCGAGCGGTCGAGCAGCTGCGGATCGCGCACCACAGGCTCGTAGGAGCGGAGGTCGAGGTCGGTGAGGAGACCTCCGCCGGCGCGCGAGCAGGCGAGGAGCCGGGCGGCGTACGACGGGTCGTGGGGCACCGTGATCTCGCCGCGCGCGAGCGCGTCGAGGAGGTCGGCGTATCCCGTGTTGACGTAGCGGCC
>JANMMN010000140.1:0-8441 GCA_031373405.1 Actinomycetes bacterium | reverse complement strand
CCTCGACCTTGACGTCGACCAGCACGTCAGCCACACCGGGGAGCACGTCGTGCGGTCCGAGCACCCCTTGGCCGATGCGCACGGCGTCCGCGTGCCGCAGCCCGTCGCGGGCGGCTTCGGCGACGGCGTCGGCGACGATGGCGGTGGCCTCGGGCACGTTGAGGAGCAGGCCTCGGGCGCGACGAGCGCGGGCCAGCTGCGCCACCGTGAAGATGAGGAGCCGGTCGCGCTCCGAAGGGGTCAGCTGCACGGAGCCCATCCTGACAGGCCGACCTCGACAAGGACGGGCTCGACAGGCAGCGTTCGCACCCTCCCTGACCCGCGCCTCCGTGGTGCTGTCGGATCGAGGGGGCACGACGACACCACCAGCGACACGCGGGTGTCAGAGGTAGGCGGGCTCGCGGTACTCGCCCCAGATCGTGCGCAGCTCGTCGCAGATCTCGCCCAGCGTCGCCTCGGCCCGCACCGCATCGAGCATCAGCGGCACGAGGTTGGGCGCTCCCGACGTCATGGCAGCCGCGTGCCCGAGCGCTGCGAGCCGTGCAGTCACGAGCGCGTCGTCGCGCCCTGCCTTGCGCTCGCGCAGGGTGACGACCTGGTCGCGCTCGACCGCGTGCGAGACCCGCAGGATCTCCAACGGCGTCTCGATCGAGTCGAGGTGGACGTTGACCCCGACCTGCTTCTTCTCCCCCTTCTCGACCGCGCGCTGGTAGTCGAACGCGGCGTCGGCGATCTCGGAGGTGAACCAGCCGTTCTCGATCCCGCGCAGGATGCCCGCGGTCATCGGCCCGATGACGGGGGCGCTGACGGCACCTGCGCCGTCGCGCTGCTCCCCCATGGCCCCGATCCGGGCGAAGATCCGTTCCGCCTCAGCCTCGATCGCATCGGTGAGCTGCTCGACGTACCAGGAGCCGCCCAGCGGATCGACGACGTTGGCGACGCCGGTCTCCTCGAGGATCACCTGCTGGGTGCGCAGGGCGATCTCCGCCGCCTTGGCCGACGGCAGCGCGAGAACCTCGTCGAGTGCGTTGGTGTGCAGCGAGTTGGTGCCGCCGAGCACGGCCGCGAGGGCCTCGATCGCGGTGCGTACGACGTTGTTGTCAGGCTGTTGGGCGGTCAGTGAGACACCCGCGGTCTGGGTGTGGAAGCGCAGCCACTGCGCCTTGTCCGAGGTTGCGCCGTACACCTCGCGCATCCAGCGCGCCCAGATCCGGCGAGCGGCGCGGAACTTCGCGATCTCCTCGAAGAAGTCGAGGTGCGAGTCGAAGAAGAACGACAGGCCCGGTGCGAAGACGTCGACGTCGAGACCGCGCGAGATCCCGAGCTCGACGTAGGCGAACCCGTCGGCGAGGGTGTACGCCAGCTCCTGCGCGGCGGTCGATCCGGCCTCACGGATGTGGTAGCCGGACACGCTGATCGGCTTGTAGCGCGGCATCGTCTCGACGCAGTACTCCATCAGGTCACCGATGAGCCGCAGGTGCGGCTCGGGCGGGAAGATCCACTCCTTCTGTGCGATGTACTCCTTGAAGATGTCGGTCTGCAGAGTGCCGTCGAGCGTCGTGAGGTCGACGCCCTGGCGCTCGGCCGCCACGAGATACATGCAGAAGACCGGCACGGCAGGTCCGCTGATCGTCATCGAGGTCGTGACCGCGCCGAGCGGGATGGCGTCGAAGAGCACCTCCATGTCACGCGCCGAGTCGATCGCGACGCCACAGTGCCCGACCTCGCCGAGCGCACGCGTGTCGTCGGAGTCGCGACCCATCAGGGTGGGCATGTCGAAAGCCACGGACAGACCACCACCACCAGAACCGAGGATCGCGCGGAACCGCTCGTTGGTCTGCTCCGCGTTGCCGAAGCCCGCGAACTGCCGGATCGTCCAGGGCCGGCCGCGATAACCGGTCGCGTGGAGGCCGCGGGTGAAGGGATACTCCCCCGGCCATCCGATCCGTTCGAAGTGCGGGTACGCCGTGCCCTCGGGCGGCCCGTACACCGGAGCGACCTCGGTGCCGGACAGGGTGGTGAAGTCGGCATCGCGCACGCGTCCAGCCGCGAGCGCCTCGTCGTACCTGCGCTGCCAGCGGGCTCGGCCCGCGTCGATGTCGGCGGTCATCGCACCATCCCTGGTCGTCCGGGTCCGCGGGGTGTGCGGACTGGTCGGGCACTCGCGCGGGATCGCCGCACCGCCCCACCGTACGCGGATGCCGACTCGCTCGGGCTAGAGCGACGCGACCAGGAGGTCAGCAGCGGTGTACGGGTCGAGCTCACCGTCGACGACCCGACCGGCGAGCGCCTCGAGCCGTACGTCGCCCCGCAAGTCACCGATCCGCGAGCGCAGAACCCCGAACGCGATGGCCTCGACCTCGCTCGCCGCACGGGCAAGGCGGCGTACGCCGAGGGCACCGGTGCGCTGAAGCCATTCCCGGTGCGCGTCGATCGCGTCCACCACCTCGACGGCACCCTCGCCACGCGATGCGACCGTCCGCAGCACCGGTGGCGACCACGGGTCGTCCCTGCCTCCCGACCGGGGGCCGGCACCGAGGGTGATCATGTGGCGCAGCTCGCGCATCGTGGAGTCGGCGCCGTCACGATCGGCCTTGTTGACCACGAAGACGTCGCCGATCTCGAGGATCCCAGCCTTGGCCGCCTGCACCCCGTCGCCCATGCCGGGTGCCAGGAGCACGACGGTCGTGTCAGCAGCACCCGCGACCTCGACCTCGCTCTGTCCGACGCCCACGGTCTCGACGAGCACGATGTCGAAGCCGGCCGCGTCAAGCACGCGGATCGCCTGGGGTGTCGCCCACGACAGACCGCCGAGGTGCCCGCGGGAGGCCATCGAGCGGATGAACACGCCCGGGTCGGTGGCGTGGTCCTGCATGCGGACCCGGTCGCCGAGCAGCGCTCCGCCGGAGAAGGGCGACGACGGGTCGACAGCGAGCACCCCGACACGCAGTCCGCGCGCGCGGTACTCGCGCACGAGCACCGACGTCGAGGTCGACTTGCCCACCCCAGGAGCACCCGTGAGGCCGATCACCTGCGCGCGACCCGCGTGCGGCGCCAGCGCCGCGGTCACCTCGCGCATGGCCGGCGAAGCGTCCTCCACGTAGGAGATCAGCCGTGCGACCGCCCGTGCCTCACCCTCGCGGGCGCGGCGGACGAGCTCCTCGACCTCGGGGGCCGGTGGCACCGGGTAGGTCGCCTACGCCGAGGGGACGCGGAGGATGAGGGCGTCGCCCTGACCACCACCGCCGCACAGCGCAGCCGCGCCGACGCCGCCGCCGCGGCGCTTGAGCTCGAGCGCGAGGTGCAGCACGATGCGGGCGCCGCTCATCCCGACCGGGTGCCCGAGCGCGATGGCGCCACCGTTGACGTTGACCTTCTCCGGATCGATCCCGAGCTTGTCGGTGGAGACGATGCCGACCGCCGCGAAGGCCTCGTTGATCTCGACGAGGTCGAGGTCGGACACCTCGAGACCCTCGCGGCCGAGGGCCTTGAGGATCGCGTTGGCCGGCTGCTCCTGCAGCGACGCGTCGGGTCCGGCGACGACGCCGTGCGCACCGATCTCGGCGAGCCAGCTCAGCCCGAGCTCCTCGGCCTTGGCCTTGCTCATCACCACGACGGCGGCCGCACCGTCGGAGATCTGCGAGGACGATCCGGCGGTGATGGTGCCGTCCTTGGCGAACGCCGGACGTAGCCTGCCCAGCGACTCGGCTGTCGTGTCGGCGCGGATGCCCTCGTCGTCGGCGACCACGATCGGGTCGCCCTTCCGCTGCGGGACCTCGACCGGGGCGATCTCCTCGGCGAACACGCCGTTCTTCGCCGCGATGGCAGCGAGCTGGTGCGAACGGGCCGAGAACGCATCCTGTGCCTGACGGCTCGCGACCGGGTAGCGCGCGTTGTGGTTCTCCGTCGAGATGCCCATCGCGACCTGGTCGAAGGCACAGGTAAGCGCGTCGAACGCCATCGAGTCGATCAGCGTGACGTCGCCGTACTTGTAGCCCTCACGGGACTTCGGCAGCAGGTGCGGCGCCTGGGTCATCGACTCCATGCCGCCTGCGACGACGATCTCGAACTCGCCAGCGCGGATGAGCTGGTCGGCGAGCGCGATCGCATCGAGGCCGGACAGGCACACCTTGTTGATCGTGAGGGCGGGGACGTCCATCGAGATGCCGCCCTTGACGGCTGCCTGGCGGGCGGTGATCTGTCCGGCTCCGGCCTGGATGACCTGGCCCATGATCACGTAGTCGACCTGGTCCGGCGAGACGCCGGACCGCTCGAGCGCCGCCTTGATGGCGACGCCGCCGAGGTCTGCCCCGGTGAAGTCCTTGAGCGAGCCGAGCAACCGGCCCATGGGGGTGCGTGCCCCCGCGACGATGACGGTCGTTCCCACGCTCATGGCTTACCCTCCTGCAGACACCCCGATGTGTAAGCGTCACGATACTGCTGTGAGCACTCCAACCCCCGCCGAGGTCCTCGGACCCGTCGTCATCGCCATCGACCATGTCGGATTCGCCGTCCGCGACCTCGACGCGGCCATCGCCTTCTACGGCCGCACGTTCGGCCTCCCCCTCGTGCACCGTGAGGTCAACGAGGAGCAAGGCGTCGAGGAGGCGATGGTCGGCATCGGCGACTCCTGCCTCCAGCTCCTCGCCGCACTCAAGCCCGACTCCGCGATCGGGAAGTTCCTCGACCGCAACGGCGAGGGCATCCAGCAGGTCGCCTTCCGCGTCACCGACGTCGACGTCGCCTCCGCCCGGCTGCGCGACGCGGGCCTGCGCCTGCTCTACGACGCCCCGCGCCGGGGGACGGCCGGGTCGCGGATCAACTTCGTGCACCCCAAGGACTGTGGCGGGGTCCTGGTCGAGCTCGTCGAGCCTGCTGCCGTTGCCCACTGAGGGGACCAAGTCCACGGATCGAGGGATCCCTTGGGCGGATGCACTGCGGTGAGGGGACCCTGTGCGACGTGCTCCGCGCGCGCCGGGGTAGCGTCGGAAACGGACGCGACCTCCGCGTACCGCACCACCCCTGCGCCGACCCCCGGAGGGCGACGTGAAGCACATCCGCGACGCGATCTTGTCCCACGACGCCACGAGCGACGACTTCGCGGCGATCGCCATCCCCGAGTCCTACCGCGCCGTCACGGTGCACAAGGACGAGGAGAAGATGTTCGCCGGGATGGCCACCCGCGACAAGGATCCCCGCGCGTCGCTGCACCTCGACGATGTCCCCGTTCCTGAGCTCGGCCCCGGTGAGGCGCTCATCGCCGTGATGGCGAGCTCGGTCAACTACAACACCGTGTGGACCGCGCTCTTCGAGCCCGTGTCGACCTTCGGGTTCCTCGAGCGGTACGGCCGCACGAACCCGCTCGCGAAGCGGCACGACCTGCCCTACCACGTGATCGGCTCCGACCTGTCCGGCGTCGTGCTGCGGACCGGCCCCGGCGTGCACACCTGGAAGCCGGGCGACGAGGTGGTCGCGCACTGCCTGTCCGTCGAGCTGGAGAGCCCGCTCGGGCACAACGACACGATGCTCGACCCCGAGCAGCGCATCTGGGGCTTCGAGACGAACTTCGGCGGCCTCGCCGAGATCGCGCTCGTGAAGGCCAACCAGCTCCTGCACAAGCCGGCGCACCTCACCTGGGAAGAGGCAGCGGTCCCCGGCCTCGTCAACTCCACGGCGTACCGACAGCTCGTGTCGCAGAACGGCGCGGGGATGAAGCAGGGCGACCTCGTGCTGGTCTGGGGCGCGTCCGGCGGCCTCGGATCCTACGCGACCCAGATGGCACTCAACGGCGGCGCCACGCCGGTCTGCGTGGTGTCGAGTGCGGAGAAGGCCGAGATCTGCCGACGGATGGGTGCCGAGCTGATCATCGACCGCAGTGCCGAGGGCTACAAGTTCTGGAAGGACGAGCACACCCAGGACCAGAAGGAGTGGCGCCGGCTCGGTGCGGACATCCGCGCGCTCACTGGCGGCGACGACGTCGACATCGTGTTCGAGCACCCGGGGCGCGAGACATTCGGTGCGTCCGTGTACGTCGCCCGCAAGGGCGGCACGATCGTGACGTGCGCCTCGACCTCGGGCTTCATGCACGAGTACGACAACCGCTTCCTCTGGATGAACCTCAAGCGCATCGTCGGCTCGCACTTCGCCAACTATCGCGAGGCGTGGGAGGCCAACCGGCTCATCGTCCGCGGCAAGGTGCACCCGACGCTGAGCAAGACGTACGCGCTCGAGGACACCCCGCAGGCGACGTACGACGTCCACCGCAACCTGCATCAGGGCAAGGTCGGCGTGCTCGCGCTCGCTCCGCAGGACGGGCTCGGCGTGCGCGACGAGGAGCTGCGCGCCCAGCACATCGACGCCATCAACCGCTTCCGAGATATCTAGCCGCGCTGCCTGCCGCGTCTCCCTGCTTGCTGTGTCACCGTTCCGCGTGTGCGCGACCTGGGCGAGATCACTGAGGCAGGTATCGCATCGGCGCTATCCGAGCAGCGTCCCTGCGTAGACCGACACCTCAATACGGGCGGCACCGGTGGAGGTCCGCATGCTCGACGGCGAGCGTCCGGAGTCGCATGTTCTCGCCTGAGGTTGGCGCGCTCATCAGGTTCAGAGACGACTGATGGCTCGGGTACCAGATGCCGATGGCCTCGTCGACAGATTGAGTCCCCACGGCCTGCCCCAGAACGGTCGTCCGCCAGAGGATTCGACCCCCGACCTCCAGCAGCAGGGTATCCAGAGCGGACATGTAGTCCCGGTAGAGCGTGCCGTCGGGGAACCCTGCCTCGGCCCTGTACATGTTCAGGTTGAGCATGAACACCGGGCCGTCGGCGTTGCTCTGCGCGATCCGTTTGACGGTGTCGATCTCCTCAGGATTCGTGCTGGGAAGTTCTGCCATGAGCTGGATCCTCAATCAGTGAAGCGACAATGCTGCTGGCCACCATCCAGCGGGAAGATGCGAGCGCGAACGGCACGTCGGCTCGTTTCGTCCCGCCCCACCTACCCGGCTGAGGATGGCCCACCCGACCAGCCTGAGAACCATCTCGAGCGCCGTCGAGGTCGCAGCCGATCCCCGGCAGGCAAGGGTCCGTTCATCCGCAGCGTGCGCCTCCAGTGGTTGTGGCACCGCGGGAACCTCTGGGGGCTACCTTGCTGTGACCGGACCACAGTGACGGCCAATCGACCGTGACGTACCTCCGGTCAAGGAGTGCGCCATGTACGGACGAGTAGTCACTTACACCCACAGCGAGGACCGCGATGCCTTGGAGGCCAAGGCACGGGCCGCTGTGATCCCGATCGTGGCCGCCACCCCGGGATACATCTCCTACGGAGTTATGGTCGAAGCAGACAGGGTTGTCTCGATCAGCCAGTGGGACTCCGAAGAGCACGCGAAGGCCGCCGACGCAGCCCTCATCGAGTGGGTCGAGGCGAATACCACGATGAAGGTCGAATCCCGAGTCACCGGAGAGTTCTCCTGGCTCGAACTGGCACCGCAGTAGGGCAACCGGCGGTGTGCCCGCATCCACCGGAACCTGCCGAAATCCACACCCGAGCGACAGTGCCGGATACTGGGCGGCCTCAATGGGGACAGCCGCTTCGCCTTCGCCTCACGGCGACGGCGACGGCGACGGCGACCGCGTCGGCGATCCCTCCGGACCGCGCGCTCACCGGCTCTGCCGCGTCGTCCTCGACTGCGACGCATAGCCGAGGCACGCTCCTGTGGGCAGTGCCGGGTTGTCGGCGTGTGCCCGTTTGCTGCGCTGGTCAGGTGCTCTGGGGGAGGCGGCGTACGGCGTCGAGGAAGTCGATGATGGCGGTGGCGGTGGCCTCGGGGTTCTCTACCGGGGTGAGGTGCCCGGCGTGCTCGATCTCGACGGCTCGGGCGTCGCGGAGGACCGCCAGCATCGAGTCCTGGTCGGGTCTGGGGGTGATGGTGTCCTCGGCGCCCCACAGGACGAGGGCTGGTGAGGTCATCGCAGCGAGGACGGCGTGGGAGTCGGGCCTGGCTGCCATCGCTCGTTGGGCCCAGGCAACGCCGGCGGAGTCGGCACCCGCGATCCGGGCCGTGACCTCGGCGACGACGTCGGGCCGTTCGCGCTGCGAGGTCGTCCCGAGCAGGTTGGGCACCATCGCCCGGGCCAGGGCGACGGTCGACCCGGCCGCGAGCACCTGGTCGGCGACGCGCAGGCGGTTGGCCCGTGCCTCGTCGGTGTCGGCCGAGGCCTTCGTGTCGGCAAGCACGAGCCCGGCGACGCGAGTCGGGTCCTGCCGCAGAATCTCCATGGCAACGTAGCCGCCGAGGGAGAGGCCAGCGATCACCGCCGAGTTGACGCCCATCCGGTCGAGGATCCCCAGCACGTCGCGAGCCATCCACGACAACGACGGCTCGTCGTCGGGATCGCTGTCGCCGTACGACGACTCCCCGAAGCCGCGCAGGTCCGGGACGA
>JANMMN010000135.1:0-12190 GCA_031373405.1 Actinomycetes bacterium | reverse complement strand
CGCGGGCGGCAAGAAGCCGAGCCAGCTCTCCGGTGGCATGCAGCAGCGCGTCGCGCTGGCGCGGGCGCTGGTCAACCGGCCCGACGTCCTGCTGCTCGACGAGCCGCTCGGTGCGCTCGACCTCAAGCTGCGCCGGCAGATGCAGATCGAGCTCAAGCGGATCCAGACCGAGGTGGGCATCACCTTCGTGCACGTCACCCACGACCAGGAGGAGGCCATGACCATGGCCGACACGGTCGCGGTGATGAACAACGGCAGGATCGAGCAGATGGGCTCGCCGGTCGACATCTACGAAAGCCCGCGCACGGCCTTCGTCGCCAACTTCCTGGGTCAGTCCAACCTGTTTCCCGGTTCGGTCGTCTCGCGTGACGGTGACACCGTCGTGGTCACCGCGCACGACCTGCACTTCGGTATCGCGGCCTCGCGCGTGGCCACCGAGGGATCGTCGGTCATCGTCGGCGTCCGCCCGGAGAAGGTCACGATCCGTCGGGACGAGCGAGCCGGCGAGCTGTCCGAGGGGCTCAACATCGTCAGGGGCACGGTGACCGACGCGTCGTTCACGGGCATGTCGACCCAGTACCTCGTGCGCACGCCCTGGGGCCAGGAGCTGCAGGTGTTCGCCCAGAACCTCACCGCTGACGAGCCGATCCGCCTCGGTGACGACGTGATCCTGTCGTGGGAGTCGGCGCACAGCTTCGGACTCGACGGGGCGCAGGACGTCACTGCCGGCGTCGACCAGGAGCTGCTCGACCTCGGGCTGGTCTCGGTCGACGAGTCCGCGCAGATCGGGGGCTGAGGTGCCCGCGGTCGTCCCGGCTGCCGACGTGACCCACGGGAGCACCGAGGCCACCATCCGTCGCAGCAAGAAGTCGACGCCGTACCTCCTGCTCATCCCGGGCCTGGCGTGGCTCGGGGTCTTCTTCGTGGTCCCGTTCTTCTCGCTGTTCGCGACCTCGCTGCAGGTCCCGATCGAGCCGGGCAACCCCGATGCCGGCTTCCAGAGCGCGTTCGAGTGGCAGAACTACACCAGCGCGCTCAGCGAGTACATGCCGCAGTTCCTGCGGTCGTTCCTCTTTGCGGGGGCCGCGACCCTGCTCGCGTTGGCGATCGCCTATCCGCTCGCGTACTTCATCGCCTTCAAGGCCGGCAAGTGGCGCAACATCATGCTGATCCTGGTGGTCGCCCCGTTCTTCTGCAGCTTCCTGATCCGCACCTATGCCTGGAAGACGATCCTGTCCGACCAGAGCCCGGTGACGCAGTTGATGAACGCCCTCAACCTGCTCCCCGACGACCGCATCCTCAACACCCCGATCGCGGTCATCACCGGCATCGCCTACAACTTCTTGCCGTTCATGACGTTGCCGCTCTACGCCGCGCTCGAGAAGATCGACTTCCGGCTGATCGAGGCGGCCGGTGACCTCTACTCCTCGCCGTTCACCGGGTTCCGCAAGGTGACGTTCCCGCTCTCGCTCCCCGGCGTCGTCGCGGGCACCCTGCTCACCTTCATCCCTGCGGTCGGCGACTACATCAACGCCCAGCTGCTGGGCTCGGTCAAGGACAAGATGATCGGCAACGTGATCAACAGCCAGTTCCTGATCGTGCGCGACTATCCGACGGCGTCGGCCCTGTCGTTCCTGCTCCTGTCCTCGGTGCTGGTGCTCGTCTTCCTCTACGTCCGTCGAGCCGGAACGGATGACCTGGTCTGATGACGACTCCCACTCTCGGCCGCCCCTTGGCCGCGTCGGTCCCCGAGGACTTCACGCCTGACCGGCTCAACCCGCTGACACGTCTCTGGCGCTGGATCCGCGTGCACGTGATCGCGATCTGCGCGGTCCTGGCGTTGATCTACCTGTTCCTGCCCATCGCCGTCGTCGTGATCTTCTCGTTCAACAAGCCGGTGGGTCGCCAGAACACCGTGTGGAACGAGTTCTCGCTCGACGCGTGGACCAACATCTGCCGAGACCCGTCGATCTGCGGCAGCGTGGGTGTGAGCCTCCAGATCGCCTTCCTCTCGACGTTGTTCGCGACCCTCCTCGGCACGCTCATCTCGTTCGCCCTCGTGCGGCACCGCTTCCGCGGTCGCACAGCGACGAACCTGTTGATCTTCCTGCCGATGGCGACTCCCGAGGTCGTGCTCGGCGCCTCGCTGCTCGCGCTCTTCCTGAACTTCGGCGCCCAGCTCGGCTTCGTGACGATCCTCATCGCCCACTCGATGTTCTGCATCAGCTTCGTGGTCGTCACCGTGAAGGCCCGGCTCGCCGGCCTCGACCCTCGACTCGAGCAGGCGTCGATGGACCTCTACGCCGACGAGCGTGCGACGTTCCGCTACGTCACGCTGCCGCTGGTCATGCCGGGCATCGCCGCGGCGGCCCTGCTCTCGTTCTCGCTGTCGTTCGACGACTTCATCATCACGAACTTCAACAACGGCACCACGGTGACGTTCCCGCTCTACGTCTGGGGTGCGGCCCAGCGCGGGATCCCGCCGCAGGTCAACGTGATCGGCTCGATCATGTTCTTCGGCGCGCTGTCCATCGTGCTCGTGGCGCAGGCGGTCGGCGCGGCGCGACGCAAGAAGTAGGCCCCCGTCCGGAGCGGCGATGCTGCACGGCCGTTCAGGATCGGGCTATGCTCTCGGGGTCACGGGAGAACGCGGCGGATCCCTCCGCCCGCCCGTGGCGGCCGTATCGTCCGGAGGACCCGGGGCGGCTTTCCGGTTGAGGCCGTGACCGTCGTGCCGTTCGCACGCACCCCCCGCCCGTCGTCCGTGCGAGCTATCGCCGACGCGGCGCCGATCTCGTTCTGGCTCGACAACCCCGCTCGGCCCGACCCGCTGGCACCTCTGAGCGGGCGTGCCTCGGCCGACCTGCTGGTCGTCGGTGGCGGCTTCTCGGGGCTGTGGACGGCACTGCTGGCCAAGGAGTCCGACCCGGCGCGCGACGTCGTCCTGCTCGAAGGATCCCGCATCGGTTGGGCCGCTTCCGGTCGCAACGGCGGGTTCGTGGCGTCGTCGATCACCCACGGCTTCGCCAACGGACTCTCCCGCTGGCCGGGCGAGCTCGACATCCTCACCCGGCTCGGTCACGAGAACCTGGCCGGCCTCGCTGGGACCGTCGAGCGGTATGGCATCGACTGCTCCTTCGAGCGCACAGGTGAGCTCGATGTGGCGACCGAGCCGTACCAGCTCGAGGGACTCGCGGACGAGCCCGCACACGCGGCGGCGTACGGCGAGACGCTGGAGTTCCTCGACCGCGACCAGGTGCGGGAGCTCGTCGACTCTCCGCTCTACCTCGGAGCGATCCTCGACCGTGCTGGCGCGGCGATGGTCGACCCGGCGCGACTCGCGTGGGGTCTGCGTGATGCCTGCCTCTCGCTCGGTGTCCGCATCCACGAGGGCACCCGAGCGGTCGACTTCGGTGACACGTCCGGGGCCGGCGTCGAGGTGCGCACGGAGTCCGACGGCGGAGCCGGTGTCGTGACCGCGGCCCGGGTCGCGCTGGCCACCAATGCCTTTCCGCCGTTGCTGCGGCGACTCTCGCATCTCGTCGTGCCCGTCTACGACTACGTCGTGGTGACCGAGCCGCTGAGCGCGGCGCAGTGGGACGCGATCGGCTGGCAGGGGCGTCAGGGCATCGGAGATGCGGGCAACCAGTTCCACTACTACCGGCGTACCGACGACGGCCGCATCCTGTTCGGCGGCTACGACGCGATCTACCAGCGCCGGGTCGACGCTCGTCACGATCAGCGTCCGGAGTCCTTCGCCCTGCTGGCCGAGCACCTCGTCCAGACCTTCCCCGTGCTCGAGGGCATCCGGATCTCGCACGCGTGGGGTGGCGCGATCGACACCTGCTCGCGGTTCTCCGCGTTCTTCGGCACGGCGCGAGACGGCCGGGTTGCGTACGCCGCCGGCTACACCGGGCTCGGTGTCGGTGCGACGCGGTTCGGTGCGGCCGTCATGCTCGACCTGCTCGACGGCCGGTCCACCGAGCGCACCCGCACCGAGATGGTCTCGACCCTCCCGATCCCGTTCCCGCCCGAGCCGGTGCGCGGGATCGCGATCGGGCTCACGACCCGATCGCTCGACCGGGCCGACCGCTCGGACGGCCGTCGCAACCTGTGGCTGCGCACTCTCGACCGGGTAGGTCTGGGCTTCGACAGCTGATTCCCCTCCTCCAGGAGGTGCGCCAGCGGTCCCGGTTGACACATCGTCAGGTCATGTGGTGCTGGGGCGCCAGGGTGCGGGTAGCGCACGCGGGGGTCCGGCCAGCAGACTGCCGTCATGAACGAGCCCACACGGATCACCCACTGGATCGACGGCAAGCCCTTCGGCGCCGTCGCCGAGCGCACGGCCGAGGTCCACGACCCGGCTACCGGCGCCGTCACCGGCCGCGTCGACTTCGCGACCGCCGAGATCGTCGACGACGCCGTGGCTGCGGCCAAAGCCGCGTTCGGCGAGTGGCGCCACGCGTCGCTGTCGCGTCGCGCCCAGGCGCTGTTCAGCTTCCGGGAGCTGCTGAACTCCCGCAAGGAGGAGCTCGCCGCGATCATCACCGCCGAGCAGGGCAAGACCCTTGCCGACGCGTTGGGCGAGGTGAGCCGTGGCCAGGAGGTCGTCGAGTTCGCGTGCGGCATCCCGCACCTGCTCAAGGGCGGCTTCTCCGAGGGTGTCTCGACCAAGGTCGACGTCTACTCGATCCGTCAGCCGCTCGGCGTGGTCGGCATCATCTCGCCGTTCAACTTCCCGGCGATGGTCCCGATGTGGTTCTTCCCCATCGCGATCGCCGCGGGCAACACCGTCGTGGTGAAGCCGAGCGAGAAGGACCCGTCGGCGGCCAACTGGATCGCCGAGCTGTGGGCAGAGGCGGGTCTGCCGTCGGGCGTGTTCAACGTGGTGCACGGCGACAAGGTCGCCGTCGACGCCCTGCTCGACCACAAGGACGTCAAGAGCATCTCGTTCGTGGGCTCCACCCCGATCGCCAAGTACGTCTACGAGCGCGGCACCGCCGCCGGCAAGCGGGTGCAGGCCCTCGGCGGTGCGAAGAACCACATGGTGGTCCTTCCCGACGCCGACCTCGACCTCGCGGCGGACGCCGCCGTCAACGCCGGTTTCGGTGCTGCCGGCGAGCGCTGCATGGCCATCTCCGCGCTCGTCGCCGTCGGACCGATCGCCGACGAGCTGGTCGCGAAGATCGCCGAGCGCGTGGCCACGCTGCGCACCGGTGACGGCCGCCGCGGCTGCGACATGGGTCCGCTGGTCACCGCCGAGCACCGCGACAAGGTCGCCGGCTACGTCGATGCCGGCGTCGAGGCGGGCGCGAGCCTCGTGGTCGACGGCCGCGAGGTGCAGCCCGACGGCGAGCCCGGCGGCTACTGGCTCGGCCCGACGCTGTTCGACCACGTCACCACCGACATGAG
This sequence comes from Actinomycetes bacterium, assembly GCA_031373405.1. GTDB lineage: Bacteria > Actinomycetota > Actinomycetes > S36-B12 > CAIYMF01 > Longivirga. The sequence goes on along the minus strand of JANMMN010000135.1, from coordinate 6,778 downwards.
CATCTACAACGAGGAGATCTTCGGCCCCGTGCTCTCGGTCCTGCGGGTCGACTCCTACGACGAGGCCCTGCAGATGGTCAACGACCACCCGTACGGCAACGGCACCGCGATCTTCACCAACGACGGCGGTGCCGCACGGCGTTACCAGAACGAGGTCGAGGTCGGCATGGTCGGCGTCAACGTGCCGATCCCCGTGCCGATGGCCTACTACTCCTTCGGCGGCTGGAAGGCCTCTCTGTTCGGCGACAGCCACGCCCACGGCATGGAGGGCGTCAACTTCTTCACCCGTGGCAAGGTCGTGACCTCGCGCTGGCTCGACCCGAGCCACGGCGGCCTCAACCTGGGCTTCCCGCAGAACAGCTAGTCCACACGAGGGCACGTCGGCCCCGTCATCGAACGATGTCGGGGCCGATCTGCGCCGGCGGCGGCCACACCTCCCAGTCGACCTCGTCGTCGACCACGGACGCACGCCAGTGGGGTGTCACTGGTTCGCCGGTCGTGAGGCCCAGGAGCACCTCGGTGAGCAGGTTCCCGATCGACGGCCACGAGTGGTAGTCGAACTGGGTCCCGCCGTTCTCCGCGTCGTACTGCGTGACGTACCCGTGCATCGGACCCGGACGCAGGTCCACGACCAGCAGCCCGCCTCCTGTGTCGTCACCGACGGGCAGCAGGCCGGGGTGGAACAGGAACGTCCGCTCTCCGGCCAGGGACTTGGCGGAGTCGTCGTCGCCGCTGCGGAGGTCAGCGGCGATCCTCAGCATCATCGCGCGGATGCCCAGCGCCTCGGTCAAACCCAGCGGTGCGCAGCCGGGAAGCAGCCGAGCGGACCGGCTCACGCCGCCGTGGGCAGAGAAGTAGCTGACGAGCTCCGGCGGCCATTCGACGCCGCTCGCCTCGGCGGCAGCCATCACCCCCGCGGGTGGCGGTGCCGGCTGCAACCACGTCGCGCTCGCCGGTGCGTTGGCCCTCGCCCACTCGGCGATGGCCGACCAGGTCTGCTCCGTGTCGTTCTGCACGCGCTCAGCATGCCGTCCGAGACCCGCGCGTTCCGTCGAATTCCGGACTCATTGGTCCGACAAGGGGACGGATCTGGCGTACCCGCGCAACGAGCCCAGGTATCGCCCTACCGTCGGTGCATGAGAGTCACCGTGGTGCTGGACTGCCGCGACCCGGACTCGCTCGTGGAGTTCTGGTCGGTCGCCCTCGGGTACATGCTCGCCGACAAGCTCGACGAGTACCGCGTGCTCGTCCCCGCCCCTGCCCATGCCCCGACCCCGGCGGAGGCTCACGCGCCGGTGCTGGTGCTGGCCCAGGTCGTCGAGGCGAAGCTGGGGAAGAACCGCATGCACCTCGACGTCCACCCCAAGGACGCCGACGCGCACATCACCCGGCTCCAGCGCCTCGGCGGCACGCTGGTCGGCGAGCGGGTCGAACGGTGGGGCATCTGGTGGCAGGTCATGGCCGACCCGGACGGCAACGAGCTCTGCGTGGTCTCCGGAGCGCAGGGACCCGAGCAGGGCGACGCCAGCAGCGGGTGACGCGATCGCCGTGGTCGACTACTCGGCACCCTCGGGTACGCCGTACCCGGACCCGCGACGGTGCGGTGGTGCCGGCTCGGCGCGCTCGACGGGGCAGCGGGCGTCGGGGCAGGCGAGCTCGTCGCACATGCGGCACATGTACTCGCTGGTGAGCAGGTCGTCGGTGAGCGCCTCGAGCATGGCCCCGACGGCGTCGGCGAGCGCACGCACCTGCTCGTCGTCGAGGGCGCCGATAGCGCGCTGCAGCACGTCGCGCCGCGCTGCCAGCACGGCGAGCGCGACCTCCTCGCCCGGGGGTGTCAGCTCGAGCAGCTTGGTGCGGCCGTCGGCACCGCGGATCCGCTCGACGAGGTCCTCGCGCTCGAGCCGGTCGACGAGCTGCACGGCACCGGGGTGGCTGATGCGGAGCCGGTCGGCCAGGAAGGCGATGGGACGGTCGGGATACCAGAGCAGGGTGACGAGCGCCGCGGGGGCGTTGGCGCCGTGCTTCGTGGCAAGCCGGACGCCGATGTCGATCCGGTCGACCATCGTGAGCGCGAGCGTGCCGAGCGCGTTCGCGGCGAACGACCGGTCGGCCCGCGGACCGGAGCGCGGCGGCCTCGGAGCCTCGGCAGGAACGGCGATGCCGCCCTCTCCCCAGTCGCGCTGCTGCGGGTTCGGTCGAGGATGCCTCATATAAGCACCTTATGACTTAACGTGCGGTGCAGCAGGCCGACGGCATCGGGTCGCGGTCACCTCAGAACAGGAATCTCCCCATGCGGGTCCTCTGTGTCGGCGCCGGCGGCGTCGGCTCGTCCGCGGCACTCATCGCCGTCCGTCGCGACTTCTTCGAGTCCTGGGTCGTCGCCGACTACGACGTCGCCCGCGCCGACGCCCTCGTCGCCCGCCTCGGCGACCCACGCTTCGTCGCCGCGCGGGTCGACGCCTCCGATGCGGACGCGGTGGCCGACCTCGCCCGCGCGCATCGCGCCACGCACGTGCTCAACGCCGTCGACCCGCGCTTCGTGATGCCGATCTTCGACGGAGCCCACGCCGCGGGCGCCGACTACCTCGACACCGCGATGTCGCTGTCGCACCCGCACCCCGAGAAGCCGTTCGAGCTGCCGGGCGTCAAGCTCGGTGACGACCAGTTCGCCAAGTCCGGCGAGTGGGAGTCATCGGGCCGGCTCGCGCTGGTCGGGATGGGTGTCGAGCCCGGTCTCGCGGACGTGTTCGCGCGCTACGCCGAGGACCATCTGTTCTCCGAGATCGACGAGCTCGGGGTCCGTGACGCGGGCAACCTCGTGATCGAGGGCTACGACTTCGCCCCGTCGTTCTCCATCTGGACGACGATCGAGGAGTGCCTCAACCCCCCGGTGATCTGGGAGAAGGACCGCGAGTGGTTCACCACCGCGCCGTTCTCCGAGCCCGAGGTCTTCGACTTCCCCGGTGGCATCGGACCGGTCGAGTGCGTGAACGTGGAGCACGAGGAGGTCCTCCTCATGCCGCGCTGGGTCAAGGCCAAGCGGGTGACGTTCAAGTTCGGTCTCGGCGACGAGTTCATCGACGTGCTCAAGACGTTGCACAAGCTCGGCCTCGACCGGACCGAGCCGGTCACGGTGCGCGGCGTGCAGGTCTCCCCGCGCGACGTCGTCGCGGCCGCACTGCCCGACCCGCTCACCCTAGGCGAGAAGATGACCGGCTCGACCTGCGCGGGGCTCTGGGTGACCGGGACCGGCAAGGACGGGAAGCCGCGCGAGGTCTACCTCTACCACGTGGCCGACAACGAGTGGACGATGCGCGAGTACGGCGCCCAGGCGGTGGTGTGGCAGACCGCGATGAACCCCGTGGTCGCCCTCGAGCTGCTGGCCACCGGCGTGTGGGTCGGCGCCGGCGTCCTCGGTCCCGAGGCGTTCGACTCGGTGCCGTTCCTCGGGCTGCTGAGGGACGGCTACGGCCAGGCCTGGGGCATGCAGGAGCGCGACCCCGAGACCCATGCCGTGCTGGCCTGATCGTAGACCGACGCGGAGAACGCCCGGCCCCTTCGGGGACCGGGCGTTCTCACGTGCGTGCTGGGGTCAGAGCTTCGTCAGGTCGACGGTGGAGGGGACGAGCACCTTGTCGATGACGTGGATGACGCCGTTGGAGGCGGCGACGTCGGTCGCGACGACGGTGGCGTCGTTGACCTTGACTCCGCCGTCGGTGGTGATGGTGATCGACGAGCCCTCGACCGTGGCGACGTCACCGGCCTTGACGTCGCTGGCGGGCACCTTCGCCGCGAGGACGTGGTAGGTGAGGATCTTGCCGAGCGTCTCCTTGTTGGCGGGCAGGAGCAGCTTGTCGAGCAGGCCGGCGGGCAGCGCTGCGAACGCAGCGTTGGTCGGTGCGAACACGGTGAACGGACCGGTGCCGCTCAGCGTCTCAGCGAGGCCCGCTGCCTGCACGGCGGCGACGAGGGTCGAGAAGTCGGGGTTGGCAGCGGCGACGTCGACGATGGTGCCGACGGCCGCGGGAGCGGATGCCGACTCGGACGCGGCGGGCGTCGTCGAAGCGGCCGAGGACGTGGTCTCGGCGGCGCTGCAGCCGGCGAGGGTGAGAGCGGCGGCCGTGGCCAGCGCGGCTACGGCAAGTCGGGTGTGGCGCATCTGGGATCTCCTGGGTGGTCGTCGCCCCCGTCGGGCGCGTCACCGGTTCTTCCGGCCGAGCCCGGGGGCCGGATGCGGCGTCCGCGCACTCCTGGGCCATTCGGGCGTGACCCCGGTCACAGCAGCCGTGCCGCCGCCGAGCCCCGTGCTCCCGAGGGCCGAGGGGGGTGCTGCGGTCAGTGACCGGTCAGCGCGAGGAACTGCTCCTCGAGCACGGTGAGCGCCTCGTCGAGCAGGTGGTCCGGGATGCTCAGCGGCGGCAGGAAGCGCAGGACGTTGCCGTAGGTGCCGGCGGTGAGGACCACGACGCCCTGGGCGTGGCAGGCCTTCGCGACCTTGCCGGTGAGCTCGGCGTCGGGCTCGTCCGTGCCCGGCTTCACGATCTCGACCGCGATCATGGCGCCGCGACCGCGGATCTCGCCGATGACGCCGGTCTTCTCCGCGATCGCCTGCAGGCGCGGGACCATCACCGACTCCACCTTGCGCGCGGCGGCGTTGAGGTCGAGCTCCTCCATCGTGGCGAGGGAGCCGAGGGCCGCGGCGCAGGCCACCGGGTTGCCGCCGTAGGTGCCACCGAGACCACCCGCGTGGACCGAGTCCATGATCTGGGCGCGACCGGTCACGGCCGCGAGCGGTAGGCCACCAGCGATGCCCTTCGCGGTCGTGATCAGGTCCGGCACGATGCCCTCGTGGTCGCTCGCGAACCAGTCGCCGGTGCGGCAGAACCCGGTCTGGATCTCGTCGGCGACGAAGACGATCCCGTTGTCGCGCGCGTAGTCGACCAGGCGCGGGAGGAAGCCCTCGGCCGGCACGATGAAGCCACCTTCACCGGCGATCGGCTCGATGATGATCGCCGCGACGTTGCCCGCACCGACCTCCTTGTCGATGCGGCTGATGGCGTCCTTCGCCGCCTGCTCCCCGGTGCGTCCGTCGTGGTACGGGTAGGACACCGGCACGCGGTAGATCTCGCTGGCGAACGGCCCGAACGACTGCTTGTACGGCATGTTCTTCGCCGTCATGGCCATCGTGAGGTTGGTACGCCCGTGGTAGGCGTGCTCGAACACGACGACCGCCTGACGCTTGGTGTAGGCGCGCGCGATCTTGATCGCGTTCTCGACCGCCTCGGCACCGGAGTTGAACAGCGCCGAGCGCTTCTCGTGCTCACCAGGAGTGAGGCGGTTGAGTGCCTCGCACACCTCGACGTACCCGGCGTAGCTGGTGACCATGAAGCAGGTGTGGGTGAACTGCTCCACCTGGCGCTGCACCGCCTCGACGACCTTGGGTGCGGAGTTGCCGACGGTCGTGACGGCGATGCCCGAGCCGAGGTCGATCAGCGAGTTGCCGTCGACGTCGAGCAGGACGCCGCCACCGGCAGCCGTGATGAAGATCGGCAGGGTGGCGCCCACTCCGGCGCTCACGGCGGCGGTGCGCCGGGCCTGAAGTGCCTGCGACTGCGGGCCCGGGATGGCGGTGACCAGGCGACGCTCCTGCGGGAGGTCGGCTGCGAGCGGGGCGGGGGAGGTGCTCATGTGCCGAGGGTAGGGCCGGCGGCGCCCAGCGCAACGTGGACTTCCCGTCCAATCGTCCGGGTAAGGTTGTCCGTGTCGGAGTGTTGCCACCGGGCGCCGATCCGGTCCCTCCCGGTCCCGAAGGGTGCTCCCCGTGCCACCTCGCCTGCGTGACGTCGTCGCCCTCGGCGACCTCGGTCTCGCCGTCCGTGCCACGCCGGGTGGCCTCGACCGCCCGGTGCGGTGGGTCGCGGTCAGCGAGCTGGAGGACCCAGCGCCGTTCCTCGAGGGCGGCGAGCTGCTGCTCACCACCGGGATGCGGCTGCCGGTCAGGGCCGCGGCCTGTGCTGCCTATGTGGCGCGCCTCATCGCCGCCGAGGTCAGTGGCCTGGGCCTCGGGCTCGGTGCCGGCCTCTCGCACCAGAGCGTGCCGGCAGCCCTCGTCACGGCCGCCGAGAAGGCCGGGCTGCCGCTGATCGAGGTTCCGGAGCGCACCCCGTTCATCGCCGTGTCCAAGGCCGTCTCGCGGCTGCTCGCCGCCGAGGAGTACGACGAGGCCGCCCGCGGGTTCGCCGCTCAGCGCGAGCTGATCCGCTCGGCGCTCACGGCTGAGGACGGAAGCCCGGCCGCGCTCGTGACCCGCCTCGCGAAACACGTCGGTGGGTTCGCGGTCGTCCTCGACCCGGCGGGCGGCGTCGTCCACGCCAGCCCGACGTCGGCGTCGCGCCGCGCGGCGGACCTCGCCCCGGAGATCGCGCGGCTCCGACCGCAGGGTCTGCTGGCCTCCGCGGCGGTGTCCGGGGCCGACGAGTACGTCGTCATCCAGCCCCTCGGCGTACGCGGGCGGGCGCGCGGCTTCCTCGCGGTCGGCGCCGCCGGACCGTTGCGCGCCAACGACCAGGCCGTGGTCAACCTCGCCGTGTCACTGCTCTCTCTCGCGTTCGCCCGCTCGGAAGGACGCAGCGCAGCCGAACGCGGAGTGCGCGCCGCAGCCGTCCGGATGCTCCTCGACGGGCAGGCGGCCGCCCTCCCGCTACGGGCCCTGGGCTGGTCTGCGCTGCGTTCCTCGACCGTGCGGGTGCTGGTCGCCCGGCCGGCGTCGGCCGCA
>JANMMN010000081.1:0-7599 GCA_031373405.1 Actinomycetes bacterium | reverse complement strand
GACTGCAGCCGACCTCGCTCCTTTGCTCAAGGTGGGGATCCCGCTCGTGACGATCGGGACGCGTCTCGAGGACGTCCCAGCAGACTTGGTCTCCGCCGACGACGCGCAGATGGCATTCGACGCGACGAGCCACCTGATCGGCACGGGACGGTCGCGCGTTGCCACGATCTGCGGACCCACCTTGTCGACCGTGGGTGCACGACGCCTCGAGGGCTTCGCGGCAGCATGCCGGCGTGCCCGCCACAAGGTGCCGGCGCGTCACATCGTGAACGGCGACTGGACCCGCGACGGTGGCTACACGGCCATGACCGAGCTTCTGAGGTCGGGGCGTAGGCCCGACGGAGTCTTCGCCGCGAACGACCTCATGGCCATCGGTGCCCTCGCCGCCTTGCGTGAGCGCGGCGTTCGGGTGCCGGAGGACGTGGCTGTCGTCGGTGTCGACGACATCGATGCGGCGAGCCTCGTCTCCCCAGCCCTCACAACGGTGCGGATCCCCGCCGTCGAGATCGGCCGCACCGCGGGCCGCATGCTCCTGGAGCGGATGGGCAACGAGGACATCGGCCCGCGGCGCAAGGTCATGGTCGGGCACGAACTGATCCTGAGGGAGAGCGCGTAGCCATGCACAATGTTCTTGATCCGCTGGACACCGTGCCAGACGAGGTGGAGCACCGGCTAAGTGCCGGCTACGACGTGCCCACCGAGCTGAGGCAACGCGTGCAGTCGGCTGCCGCCGCCGGGGATCGCGCCCAGTTGCTGTTGCTGCTCCCTGAGCTCGAAGCAACCCCTCGCCACCATTCGTGGCCGTGGCACGAGCCGTCCGAGCCCGAGGACCTGCTTGCGCTCGTCGAGGCCCACGGAGTTGGGCGACCGTGGGAGGGCGACGCCGATCAGCTGCGGGAGAAGCTGCGAGGTGCCGTACTGGGCCGCGCCTACGGGAACGTGATGGGCAAGCCGGTCGAAGGCATGTCTCCGGAGGAGGTAAGCACCTACCTGCGAGACGTTGATGCCTGGCCCCTCAGAGGCTTCACCCCCGTGCCGGATCGATTGCCGGAATCCGCCGCACGGCTGCATTGGTCGGCGCAGGCCTCCGGGCTTGGTCGATTCGATGTCACCCCACGCGACGATGACCTCGACTACACGCTCCTGGGGCTCCATCTGCTCGAGACCCACGGCGTCGACCTTCGACCAGGCGACGTGACCGATGCCTGGTTGGATCGGCTCCCCTTCACCCAGACATACACCGCAGAGCGGGCGACGTACCGCAACCTGTGCCACGGCCTTCTTCCGCCGGCGACAGCGACGCATCACAACCCCTATCGGGAGTGGATCGGCGCGCTTATCCGTGCGGATGCGTTCGGCTTTGCGTACCCGGGCGATCCTCGCTCCGCCGTGCGGCTCGCAGTGCGGGATGCGTCAGTCTCCCACGTGGCAAACGGGATCTACGGCGAGATGTGGGCCGCGGCGCTCGTATCGTCCGCGTTCACGGCTGACTCCGTACAGGAAGCGTTGGAGACGGCGCTCACGTGGATCCCGCCGAGGTCCCGACTGCACGACATCCAGGCCTGGGTCCTGACGCTGTGGGGCGACGGGATGGGGTGGGACGAAGCGTTCCAAGCCGTTCGCGACAAGCTCGCCCACTACAACTGGGTGCACACTCTGAACAACTCGGCGGTCATCTCCCTGGCACTCCTCTGGGGTGAAGGGGATCCGCTGAGGTCACCCGCGCTGTCCGTGATGTCTGGGTGGGACACCGACTCGAACACCGCCACGGTCGGGTCGGTGGTCGGTGCGTTCCACGGTGCGGCTGCGCTTCCCGTGACGTTGACGGAGCCGCTGGGTGGACGCCTGCGCAGCGCGATTCGCGACTACGACAACATCAGCCTGGACGACGTTGCTGATCGCTTCTTCCGCTTGGCGACGACCCTTGACAAGCCGCGGGTGAGCTGGTGAATGCCGTTGCGGGTCGGGGAGACCCGACACGCGTGGTCATCGATACCGACCCGGCTCTAGGGTCGCCCGGGGCCGACATAGACGACGGGCTTGCGATCGCGCTAGCGCTGCGGTCGCCAGCGCTCATCGTCGAAGGCATCACCGTGGTCAACGGGAACGTGGACCTCGAGACAGGCGTCGCGTGCGCGCTCCTGCTCCTTGAACGGCTCGGCCGGCCCGACATCCCGGTCCACGCGGGTTCTGCGACGCCGCTCGTGCGCGACATGCACGACATCCGTCAGCTCTTCGCGTCGTTCCTCGATCCCAGCAGCTCCGTAGCGGAACGCGCACAGCCGACTCTGGTACCGGCCAGTGACAACGCCGCCGAGTTCCTCGTCGATGTCATCACGTCGAACCCCGGCGAGATCACCGTCATCGCTCTCGGACCGATGACCAACCTGGCCCAGGCCCTCGCCCTCGACCCACGATTCGCGACGTCAGTGCGGGAGATCGTGATGATGGCTGGCTCGGCGACGACGTACGCCCAGAACATCACGCCAGTGGGTGACTTCAACGCTTATGTCGACCCGGAGGCACTGCACCAGGTGCTCAGCAGTGGCGCTCCCCTTCGCATGGTGGGCCTCGATCAGACCTCGCGCGTCCTGCTCACTCGCGATCACGCCGATCAGTTGCGGGCGTCGACCGACCCGTTCGCGCACTGGGTCGCCGAGTGCACTGAAGCGTGGATCGACTTCTTGGGCCGGGCTTTCCCCAACCGCCCCGAGCATCTGACCAGCTGTTTCCTCCACGACCCGCTCACCGTCGCCGCCGTGCTTGCGCCGCAACTGATCACATGGGAGCGGGCCGCAGTCGAGGTCGAGTGCGCCAGCCCGCTGGCCAGGGGGCTCGTCGTGGCCGACCGCGGCCTCGCGCTCCTACCGCCGAAGCCCGCGAATGCCGTTGTGGCGGTGGACACCGACGTCGACGCGTTCCTCTCGCTCTTCCTGACGGCAATGGCCGGCTAGGCCGCAACCACCCAGAAGAAGGGACTCCGCTATGCGGGTCACAGCACGACCAAGAAGGACGATCGTCGCGGTAGCCGGTGTCGCTCTCGCCATCGGCACGCTGACCGCCTGCTCGGGCGGCACCTCAGGGACGCCATCGGATGACGGCTCCTCGTCGTCATTGCCGAAGGCGTCGGATCTGAAGGATCCGACGTCCCCGGTGACGCTCAACTATGTCGGGGCGGCGTACGCGTCGGACGCGTTGAAGCCGGTCTTTGCGAAGTTCGAGTCCGAGCATCCCAACATCAAGATCAAGTACGAGAGCGTCCCGTTCAACGACCTCAACAACATCCTGAGCGTCCGACTCGGCTCAGGGGGCAGCGATCTGGACATCTACGACGCCGACATGCCCCGAACTGCCGCCTACGCGACGCGCGGATGGCTCACGGATTTGACGCCGGTCTTCGGTGACATCTCCAGCAAGGTCGACAAGGCGAGCATCGACGCGAGCACGATCGACGGCAAGCTCCTTGCGATGCCGCTGCAGACCTCTACCCAGCTGCTGTACTACAACAAGGCGCTGTTGACCAAGGCGGGCATCGCGTTCCCGTCGCCTGATCCGGGTCAGAGGACTACCTGGGAGAAGGTCAGCAGCGACGGCGCCAAGGCCCAGGCTGCCGGTGCCAAGCACGGCCTGGTCTTCGACCAGGTCGACCGGTACTACCAGGAGCAGCCCCTGCCCGAGTCGCTGGGCGGAGGGCCCGGCGCCACCGGCGACGGCAACCTGACTCCCGCGGTCAATAGCGAGCAGTGGGTGAAGGCGTTCGAGTGGTTCGGGAAGCAGTTCGCCGACGGGATCAGCCCGCGAGGCATTCCGGCAGCGGAGACGGCCAACGCGTTCGCTGCTGGCCAGACGGCCTTCTTCGCAGGTGGCCCTTGGTGGGCGGGCATGTTCGCCGACCCCAAGGCCAAGCTGGAGTTCGGCGTCGCCCCTTATCCGTACTTCGCCGGCGGCAAGGCCATCACGCCGACAGGTGCCTGGTCGCTGGGCCTCAACCCCAACAGCCAGAACAAGGAGGCAGCACTCATCTTCATGAACTTCATGGGGCTGGAGGGCAATGGGTTCACTGAGTACATCGAGACGATCGGTATCCCGCCTGCCAATCTGTCAGCGGCTGCCAAGTACTTTGCCCAGCCCATCTTCGCCGACCCGCGGATGAAGGAAGCTGAGTCGATCATGAACTACGAGATCGCCAACACTGCGACCACTCGGCTCAAGACTGCGGGCTACATCGAATTCGAGGACGTCATGACTAAGGCGTTCAGCGACATCATCAACGGCACGCCTGCCAAGCAGGCGCTGGACAAGGCGCAGTCCGACCTGGACTCGGCCTGGGCCAAGTACCGGTAGCTCGCACCGCAGACCGCCGCTACCGACCGGCAGCGCCGGGTGGGGCTCACCGATAGGGCCCGAACCCGACCTGAACGGCGGGGAGGGGATGACCGATACATCCCCTCCCCGCCCCCCGGTCCCGCAGGACCGAGTAGCCGAGCCTACCGATCGCCCCTGTGGGTACCGACCGAGAGCAGGAGTCGACATGAGCACAGTCGCCGGGCCCGGAGCATCGACAACTCCCAGCCGGCGCCGAGAGGTTCCCCGGGGGGCCGCGCCCTCCCGTGGGAGGTCGCGACGTCGGCGCAGCCAGCAAGCCCGACGCGATGCACTCGCCGCTTCTCTGTTCCTCGCGCCGGTGATCGTCAGCCTGCTGACGATGCGCATCTGGCCGGCGCTCGTCTCCATCCGAGATGCGGTCTACTCGGGACTTCCCGGAAGCGTCAAACCACCCAAGTTCGTGGGCTTGGCGAACTTCGAGGAGCTGTTCACCAACGCCTCCTTCTGGAACTCCATCCGCCAGACGCTGCTGTTCAACATCATCGTCAACCCGCTCCAGATCCTGGCAGCGCTCGCCCTCGCCTACCTTCTGACACGGCGCGTGGCTGGGGCCGGGACGTGGCGGACGGTGATCTTCCTCCCCGTGGCCATCCCGATGATCGGATCCACCATCGTCTGGGGTATCGCGCTTCGCCCCGAAGGCCCGATCAACGGTGTGATCGAGGCGATGGGCGGGCGGGCCCAGCCATTCTTGACCTCGCCAACGCAGGTGCTCTGGTGCTTCGTACTCATCGCATCCTGGATCGGGATCGGCTACTGGATGATCTTCCTCATCGCCGGCATGCGGGACATCCCGACGATGTACTACGAGGCGGCGACGGTGGACGGCGCCGGCGCGATCCGGCAGTTCATCTCGATCACGCTGCCGTTGCTGAAACGACCCCTTCTGTTCGTGCTCGTTGCCGACACCGTGGCCAACTTCGTCTTCTTCGCGCCGATCCAGGTGCTGACCAATGGAGGGCCCGAGGAAGCCAGTAATCTCATCATGTTCGACATCTTCCGGCGTGCCTATCAGCTGTCGGACCCTTACCTCGCGGCTGCCGAGCTCTTGGTCCTGCTGTCGATCATGCTGCTCATCGTCCTGCTCCAGTTCCGCTTGCTCAAGGAGGACGACTGATGGCCGCCGTCGGGCGCGGCCCCGTGAGGGCGCACGTCAACTTCATTCGGCTGGTTCAGTGGTTGACCGCGGCGAGCGTCGCCCTGGCCTTCGCACTACCGGTTCTCTGGTTGATCGCCAGCAGCTTCCGCACCCAGACCGAGACCTTCCAGGTGTCCTCACCCGCAAGCTGGAACGTCCTGTGGCCGATCGACTGGACCCTGGCGAACTACACCAACATGCTCGACCTAGGTTTCGCACGGAACGTCGGAAACAGTCTTCTTGTGGCAGGCATCACGGTGGCCGTCGGTCTGGTGGTTTCGGCGTTGGCCGCCTACCCTCTCGCGTGTATCGACTTCCCAGGGCGCTCGGTCGTCTTCGCCATCATCGTCATCACGTTCCTTGTCCCCTTCGAAGCCGTCGCTATCCCGCTTTCGACCCAGTTCCGGCAATGGGGACTCGCCAACACCGTGGTAGGACTCGTGCTGCCCGGTCTGGCAAGCGGCCTCGCCGTCTTCAGCATCCGGCAGTTCTTCCTCGGGATCCCGGCAGAGCTGCGTGAGGCGGCCATGGTCGACGGGGCCGGCCACGTGCGCATCTTCTGGCGGATCTACCTCCCCCTGTCCAAGCCCGCGCTGATCGGTTCGGGAATGATGCTGTTCCTATTCCAGTGGCAGGCCTACCTCTGGCCGATCCTTCTCACCTCGGATCCAGAGCAAGACGTTGCCCCCGTGTCGATCGCCAGGAACTTCAGCAACATCAAGGTCGACTACGGCACGACATTCGCCGAGACAGTGGTGATCGCCGTGATCCCCGCAATCGTGATGCTCACCGTCCAACGCTTCTTCATCCAGAGTCTGGCGATGACCGGAGGGAAGGGATGAGCCAAGCGAAGCACCGCGGCGTGGTGGTCGTTGGTTCGGCCAACGTCGACCTCGTCGTGCCCGTCGATCGCCGCCCCGGAGCTGGCGAAACCGTGCTCGGAGGCGAGCTGCTCGAACTTGCTGGAGGCAAGGGCGCCAACCAGTCCGTGGCCGCCGCCAGGCTAGGGGGCAATGTCGCGATCGTCGGCGCGACGGGCGATGACGCCCACGCGGAACTTGTCCGCGCCTCGCTACGCGATGCCGGAGTCGACGTCGCGCATCTCGAAGTCGTCGGTGGGGCGGCCACCGGGGTTGCACTTGTGGTGGTCACCGCCGATGGCGAGAACTCCATCGTCGTGGCGCCGGGGGCAAACGGCCGTGTCGGCGACGAAATCCTGACCCGGGCCAAGAAGCAGTTGCGATCGGCTGCCGTTCTCGTGCTACAGATGGAGATACCGGTCTCTGCGAACCTTCTGGCACTCGCGCTGGTACCCGACGACTGCCGAGTGGTGCTCAATGCCGCACCGCCGGCACATGTTCCGCCGGCCCTCATGCGGCGCTGCGACCCGCTGGTGGTCAACGAGCACGAGGCCGCGATCGTCCTGGGCGAGAGAGTCTCGAGCCCACGCGCGGCGGCGAGGGAGCTAGTGCACCGCGGAGCGCGTAGCGTCGTCGTCACCTGTGGCGCTGAAGGGGCGTACGTGGCTGATCCGGACGGGGTAGGCCACGTGGCGGCGCGACCCGTGGTCGCCGTGGACACTACGGGGGCGGGGGACGCCTTCGTGGGAGCGCTGAGCTGGAAGCTGTGCGAAGGGTACTCATTGCTCGCCGCAGCCGAGTTTGCCGTTCGAGTAGCGACGACAGCCGTGTTACGACCCGGGGCCCAGACCTCCTACCCGCGGCTGCACGAGGTCCTGGACTAGCGCAACGGGTGACGGACTCGCCAAGGCAGGCCCTGACCTGCGAAGACGTGGCTCGGCAACGGAATCATGAGTCCGTCACGGACTCATTGGGGATTCATGATGAACAATCCACATTGATCCAAGTTTCGATGCGCGTCAGTGCCCCTCAGTGCCCCCATTTGCCTCAATCCGGACTCTCAAGCCAGGTAGGCGAATCTCAAAGCACTATGCGGCACAGGGACTCTCGCGGAGCGGGTGACGGGATCCGTCGATCGCCTGCCGGCGACCTCCTCCCGATTCCCGTCGTGTTCACCAGATCGCATGAGGGAGGCCCGGGGGATCAACCCCGGGC
>JANMMN010000054.1:0-9823 GCA_031373405.1 Actinomycetes bacterium | reverse complement strand
GCAGTCGCCAACGAGTACTTCGTCGGCGCCATCAACCGGGTCGGCATCGAGGAGCTCGGCGACGACGACTTCTACGGCACGTCGTACTTCGTCGACCCTCAGGGCGCCTTCGTCGGTGACGTCGCCGACACGCACAACCCCGAGCTCGTGATCCGCGACCTCGACCTCGAGCTGCTCACCGAGGTGCGCAACCGCTGGGCGTTCTACCGCGACCGGCGGCCCGAGGCGTACGGCGCCCTGGTGGCACCGTGACGACGCTGATTCGCGGCGGGACGGTCGTCGGTCCGGTCAGCGCTCAGCCGCTCGACGTGCTCATCGATGGGGAGCGGGTCGTGGCTCTGCTCGCCCCCGGGGACACGTCCTTGGGCGTCGACCTCGCGTCGAGCGCCGAACGCGTGATCGACGCGACGGGGAAGTACGTCGTACCCGGTGGGGTCGACGCGCACACGCACATGGAGCTGCCCTTCGGGGGCACGTTTGCCTCGGACACGTTCGAGACCGGGACGATCGCTGCGGCGCACGGCGGCACCACGACCATCATCGACTTCGCGGTGCAGCGCGCGGGCGAACGAGTGCAGGACGGGCTGAGCGCCTGGCACGAGAAGGCAGCCGGCCAGTGCGCGATCGACTACGGCTTCCACCAGATCATCGGCGGCGTCGACGACGAGTCGCTCAAGGCGATGGACGAGCTCGTCGGTGAGGGCATCACGAGCTTCAAGCTCTTCATGGCCTACCCCGGTGTCTTCTTCAGCGACGACGGCCAGATCGTGCGCGCGATGCAGACTGCGGCGACCAACGGGTCGATGATCATGATGCATGCGGAGAACGGCACCGCCATCGACGTACTCGTCGCGCAGGCGCTGGCTCGCGGCGAGACCGCGCCCCGCTACCACTCGCTCACGCGTCCCTGGCAGACCGAGGAGGAGGCGACGCACCGAGCGATCATGCTCGCCCACCTGACGGGGGCACCGTTGTACGTCGTGCACATGTCGGCCAGGCAGGCGGTCGAGACTCTCGCCCGCGCCCGGGGCGAGGGGTGGAACGTCTTCGGCGAGACCTGCCCGCAGTATCTCTACCTCTCACTCGAGGAACACCTCGCGCAACCCGGCTTCGAGGGTGCGAAGTGGGTGTGCTCGACGCCGCTGCGCTCGATGGAGGAAGGCCACCAGGACGAGCTGTGGCGCTACCTGCGCACCGGCGACCTCTCGGTCGTGAGCACCGACCACTGCCCGTTCTGCTTCAAGGACCAGAAGGAGCTCGGCGTCGGCGACTTCTCCAAGATTCCCAACGGGATCGGCGGGGTCGAGCACCGGATGGACCTGCTCTACCAGGGGGTCGTCGACGGCCGCATCTCGCTGTCTCGCTGGATCGATCTGTGCTGCACCACCCCCGCGCGGATGTTCGGACTGCACCCGCGCAAGGGCGAGATCATCCCGGGTGGGGACGCCGACATCGTCGTGTACGACCCGCACGCGGTCACCCGGATCTCGGTCGACACCCACCACATGAACATGGACTACTCGGCCTACGAGGGCATCGAGATCCGGGGCGGCGTCGACACGGTGCTCTCCCGCGGACGGGTCGTCGTCGAGCGCGGTAGCTACCTCGGCACCAAGGGCCACGGGCAGTTCCTTCGCCGCGGCCTCTCGCAGAACCTGGTCTAGAGGAGTCGACATGGATTTCGGCGTCGTCCTGCAGTGCAACCCGCCCGCGTGGCGCGTCGTCGACCTGGCCAAGCGCGCCGAGCTAGCCGGCTTCTCGCACGTGTGGACCTTCGACTCGCACCTGCTCTGGGAGGAGCCGTACGTCATCTACAGCGCGATCCTCGCGCAGACGCACCGCGTGATCGTCGGCCCGATGGTCACGAACCCAGCCACTCGCGACTGGACCGTGACGGCGTCGACGTTCGCGACGCTCAACGAGATGTACGGCAACCGGACGGTGTGCGGCATCGGGCGCGGCGACTCCGCCGTGCGCGTGACGAACGGCAAGCCGGTGACGCTCGCCGAGCTGCGCGAGGCCGTCGTGGTGATCCGCGAGCTCGCCAACAGCCGCGCCACGACGTACAAGGAGAGCAATCTGCGATTCCCGTGGAGTGAAGGCTCCCAGCTCGACGTCTATGTCGCGGCGTACGGGCCGAAAGCCCTTGCCCTCACAGGTGAAGTGGGCGACGGTTTCATCCTGCAGCTGGCCGATCTCGCGATCGCCGAGTGGAGCATCGCGGCCGTCCGGAAGGCCGCTGCGGACGCGGGTCGCGATCCGGCCTCGGTGAAGATCTGCGTGGCGGCCCCGGCGTACGTCGGCGACGACCTCCCGCATCAACGCGACCAGCTTCGGTGGTTCGGTGGGATGGTCGGCAACCATGTGGCGGACATCGTCGAGCGCTATGGCGCGGACGGCGCGGCGGTGCCGCAGGAGCTCACCGACTACATCCGCAACCGGAAGGGGTACGACTACAACGAGCACGGGCGGGCCGGTAACACCCACACCGACTTCGTTCCCGACGAGATCGTCGACCGTTTCTGCGTGCTGGGGTCCGCGGATGCGCACATCGAGAAGCTGATCGCACTCAAGGATCTCGGCGTCGACCAGTTCGCGGTCTACCTGCAGCACGACGACAACGAAGGGACTCTCGACGCCTACGAGAAGCTCGTGATCCCGGCGCTGCGCGAGCACACCCTCGCGAAGTCCTGATCCACGTCCCTCCGGTGCGGCGTGGGCCCCCTACCGTCGGGTCAGTCCGGCGTAGCCGGTGGGGCGATACGGCGTACCAGACCGAGGCCCATCGCCACTGACTGCCCGATGAGCAGAGCGAACAGGGCCGTGCCGATGCCCACCGTGCCTCCGAGCAGCCAGCCGGCGGCAAGGACGGCGATCTCGATGAGCAGGCGGATCCGTCCCACCGGCCAGTGGGTCCTGTGGTGAAGCCCGGTCATCCAGCCGTCCCGGGGGCCGGGGCCGTGGCCAGCGGTGAGGTAGAAGCCGCTGCCGAGACCGATGGCGGCGATACCGGCGACCACCAGCAGGAGCCGCGCCCACAGCATCGTCGGCGCGGGGACGATCGTGAACATCACCTCGATCGCGATCGAGATGACCACGATATTGAGCAGCGTGCCGAGGCCGGGCTTCTGGCGCAGCGGGATCCACAGCAGCAGCACTGCGACGCTGACGAGGAAGGTCGTGACGCCGATCGTGAGCCCGGTGCGCACCGTCACGCCTTGCGCGAGGACGGTCCAGGGCGTCGCCCCGAGGTCGGCGGCGAGCAGGAGTGCGTCGCCCGTGCCGAAGAGCCAGAGTCCGACGACGAGCGCGGTCAGGGATGCGGGCGTCGGCTTCCACACCGAGCGGGCCGTCCACCGGGTGCGTGGGATCGTGCGCGAGCCGCGGAGCGCCGTGGCGAGCCGCTGCGTCAGCGGGCGGCGTGGGTGGTCGTGCACAGGTGCCACCATGCCAGGCGAGTGAGCGCAAAGCCGAATCCGATCCGAGCCACAGTGAAGGTGGCTTTGGTTCGGTCCTATGAAACCTATGGACCCTTCAGTGCAGCGCAGCTAGGGACTTGTGGATGCGTTTTTTGGAGACGGGGTGTTTGGTTCCGAGGGATTGGGCGAAGAGGTTGACCCGGAGCTCCTCGAGCATCCAGCGCACCTCGCGTGCCGCGTCGGTGTCGCGCTCGGCGGGCTGCAGCGCGACCAGGGTGTCGTGCCAGTCGGCGGTGACGGCCTCGTTCTGGTCCTGGCGGGTCTGGTCGCGTCCGGTGTCCTCGGGCGCCGTGTCGAGCCGGCGTAGCACCGCGCGAAGGTAGCGCACGAGGTCCGGCAGGCGGTCGGCGCCGGCCGTCGTGAGGAAGCCGTCGGTCAGCAGGTCGTCGAGCTGCGTCGAGACGTCTGCTCGCATCCCGACCAGCTTCGGTGAGGTGATGCCGGGCAGTCGCGTGCGCGCCTCGGTGGCGAGGTCGAGCACCAGGGCTGCCTGGGTGACGACCCGCAGCAGCTGCTCGCCGGTGCGGCCCTGCACCTCCGTGAGCGCGAGGTCGTACGCCGCCCGCGTCCACGGGAGCCCGTCGTGGAACCCGCTCGCGGCGATCGCGGTGAGACCGGTCGCCGGTGAGGAGGCGGCGCGGCGCACCCCGGAGTCGAGCACGGCACCGAACGCGTCCTCGATCAGCGCCGGCACCGAGCCGTGCGGGTTGCGGCCGAGGGCGAGCTTCTGCCGGGTGTCGAGCACCCCGACGACGTAGCGCACGGGTGGCGTCACCTCGAGCCGCAGCAGCCGGCGTACGCCGGACCGCATCGCGACGGCCTGCTCGGCGCGGGTCACCAGCACTCGCAGGTCGACCGACTCCCCCGCGTCGACCAGTGCCGGCCAGCCCTGCACGACGTGCTCGCCATGGGTCTCCTCGACCATCCGGGGCACGCCCTCGAACGGGAAGCCGAAGAGCCCCCGCACTTCGAGCGATGACGACGCGTGCGAGATCGTCTCCGCCACCACTGGCGCGAGGGCACGTTGCAGCACCTCGAGGTCCCTGCCCGCCGCGAGCACCGACCCGGAGTCGTCGACCACACGCACCGTGACGCGCAGGTGCTCGGGTAGCGACTGTGGTGACCACGCGGCGTACGGGACGACGACACCGGTACGGCGTGTGAGCGCCTGCCCGAGCGAGTCGAGGAGACCGCGCTCGCCCGGATCCAGTTGCGGCAGAACGGCTCTCGCCGTGTCAGGAACGGGGACGAACGCGGTGCGCAAGCTCTTGGGCAGCCCACGGATGAGGGCCGTGACCACCTCCTCGCGACGCCCCGGCACCTGCCACAGGAAGTCGTCCGGGTGCGCCTGCGGGAGCAGCGCGACCGGCAGGTCGACGGTGACGCCGTCATCGGCCGCGCCAGGCTCGAAGGAATAGCTGATCATGAGCTCGGCGTCGAAGGACCCGAAGGTCCAGCGCCGGGGGAACTCCCCCTCGAAGTCGTCGCCGACGTCACGCACGAGGAGTGAGCGCGGATACGTGAGCAGGTCCGGAGCGTCACGGCGGGCTGTCTTCCACCAGCGGTCGAACGAACGGCCGTCCGCAACCTCGCGTGGCACCCGCTCGTCGAAGAAGTCGATCAGCGCCTCGTCGTCGACGAGCAGGTCGCGGCGGCGTACCCGGTCCTCGAGCTCGGCGATCTCCTCGACGAGGATCGCGTTGTCCCGGACGAAGTGGTGATGGCTGACCCACTCCCCACCGACCAGTGCGTGCCGGATGAACAGCTCTCGCGAGACCACCGGGTCGATCCGCGCGTACTGCACGAGGCGACCGACCACGAGCGGTACGCCGTAGAGCGTCACCCGCTCGTCGGCGACGACCGACGCACGCTTCTTCGACCAACGCGGCTCGGCGTAGGTGCGCGTGGCGAGGTCGCCCGCGACCTGTTCGACCACCTCGGGATCGATCCGTGCTGCCACGCGGCCGAAGAGTCGCGAGGTCTCGACGAGCTCGGCCGCGACCGCGAACTGTGGGGGCTTGCGCGAGAGTGCCGAGCCGGGGTGGATCGCCCAGCGCGCGCCGCGCGCCCCGAGGTAGTCGCGGCGGACGGGGTCGTACGAGCCGATGTGCGACAGGAGCCCGGCGATCAGCGCGCGGTGCACTGCCGTCGGTTCGGCCGTCCCGGTACCGATCTCGATGCCGAGCTCCTTGCACGCCTGCCGCAGCTGGGAGTGCACGTCCTGCCACTCGCGGATGCGCAGGTAGTGGAGGTACTCGTCGCGGCACATCCGTCGGAAGGCGTTGCCGCTGCGCTCCTTCTGCTGCTCGCGCAGGTAGGTCCAGAGGCCGAGGTAGGCGAGGAAGTCGCTCGTCGGTTCGACGAACCGCGCGTGCTGCTGGTCAGCCTGCGCCTGCTTGTCGCTGGGCCGTTCGCGCGGGTCCTGGATCGAGAGCGCGGAGGCGATGACGAGCACCTGGGCGAGGCAGCCCTGCTTCTCGGCCTCGAGCACCATCCGACCGAGCCGAGGATCGAGCGGGAGGCGTGCGAGGCGACGGCCGACCTCGGTGAGCCGCAGGTCGGTGCCCGGTTGCAGGGAGCCGAGCTCGCGCAGCAGGTCGACGCCGTCCTTGATCTGCCGCGAGTCGGGCGGCTCGACGAACGGGAACTGCGCGACGTCACCGAGCCCGAGCGCGGTCATCGCCAGGATCACCGACGCAAGGTTGGTGCGCAGGATCTCCGGCTCGGTGAACGCCGGCCGGGCGAGGAAGTCCTCCTCGGCGTAGAGCCGGATCGCGATGCCGTCGGCCACACGACCGCAGCGACCCGAGCGCTGGTTGGCCGACGCCTGCGAGATCGCCTCGATCGGGAGCCGCTGCACCTTGAGCCGCGCGGAGTATCGCGAGATCCGGGCAGTCCCGGGATCGACGACGTACCGGATCCCCGGCACCGTCAGCGAGGTCTCGGCGACGTTGGTCGCGAGCACTACCCGCCGACCCGAGTGCTGCTCGAACACGCGATGCTGCTCCGCCGCCGACAGCCGGGCGTAGAGGGGCAGGATCTCGGTGTCGCGCATCGACATCGCCCGCAACGCCTCGGCGGTGTCGCGGATCTCCCGTTCACCGGAGAGAAAGACCAGCACGTCTCCGGGACCTTCGCGCTGCAGCCCGACGACCGCGTCGCAGATGGCCTGCACCTGGTCGCGTTCGTCGCCGTCCTCGACACCGTAGGGCTCGTAGCGCACATCGACCGGAAAGGTGCGACCCGACACCTCGACGACAGGAGCGTCACCGAAATGCTCGGAGAACCTCGCCGTGTCGATCGTGGCGGAGGTGACGACGACCTTGAGGTCGGGCCGACGGGGCAGGATCTCCTTGAGATAACCCAGGAGGAAGTCGATGGTGAGGCTGCGCTCGTGCGCCTCGTCGATGACGATCGTGTCGTAACGCTCCAGCAGCCGGTCGTGCTGGATCTCGGCGAGCAGCACCCCGTCGGTCATCACCTTGACCAGCGTGCGTTCGCTCGAGTGGTCGGTGAAGCGGACCTGGTAGCCGACCGCGTTCCCGAGGTCGACGTCGAGCTCCTCGGCGATCCGGTCGGCCACGGCGCGCGCCGCGATCCGCCGGGGCTGCGTGTGCCCGATCTGCCCGGTGATGCCGCGACCGAGCTCGAGCAGGATCTTCGGGATCTGCGTGGTCTTGCCGCTGCCGGTCTCGCCGGCGATCACGACCACCTGGTGGTCGCGGATCGCAGCAGCGATGTCGTCGCGACGCGCGCTGACCGGAAGGTCCGGATAGGTGATCCGCGGGACGCTCGCGCGGCGGGCGGCGATCCGCGTCTCCGCGGCCACGACGTCGCGCTCGATGCGCTCGAGGGTCGGGGTGCGGCGTGCGTCGTCCCGGATCTGGCGAATGCCGTCGAGCCGCCGCCCGAGTCGACGCCGGTCGCGCAGCATGACCTCGTCGAGGCGTCTGCTCAGCTCGACGACGGGCGTCGATGGCGGTGACGGCGGCTCGGACATGACCGGACCAGGATAGGCGGGTCACGCCCCACCCCAGTGCGAGGCTCAGCGCGCGGCAGAGACCACGCTGACACGAGCAGTACAGCGCGTCTCGCTGGTGGGCGCGGGTCGCCCTCGGTGAGCTCAGGAGTGGAGGGTCTCGTGGCGCCCGAGCATCGCGGCGTACTCCTCGATCTTGCGAGCTCGCGTCTCCGGGCGACGTACCGCCTCGATCCGGTGCAGGAAGGAGTAGCGGTTGCCCGAGCTGAGCCCGTCGAAGAAGTCGCGGGCTCCCGGCACCGCGGCCAGGGCCGCCGCGAGGTCGTCAGGGACCGTGGCCCGGCTCGGCGACGCGTACGCCGCATCCCACCGACCGTCGGCGCGCGCGGCCTCGACCTCGGCGATCCCGGCCTCGCGCATCGCGCCGGAGTCGACCAGTCGGTCCACATGCTCCCGGTTGACCTGCGACCACCTGCTCCGCGGTCGACGCGGGGTGAACCGCTGCAGCCACACGCCAGGATCGTCCCCGGAGCGCTTCACGCTGTCGATCCAGCCGTTGGCGAGCGCGACGAGCAACGCCTCCGCGTACCCGATCCCGCCGACCGCCGATCCGGCGCGCGGCACACGCAGCCAGACGCCACCCGCGACCCCCGAATCGATCCAGGCCTGGAACGCCTCCGGCGTCGCGAATCCGAGGCTCGGGTCGTGGTCCAC
Source organism: Actinomycetes bacterium (assembly GCA_031373405.1). Lineage (GTDB taxonomy): Bacteria > Actinomycetota > Actinomycetes > S36-B12 > CAIYMF01 > Longivirga. The sequence continues at coordinate 1,651 of JANMMN010000054.1, read as the reverse complement.
GCCTCACCCTCCCGCATCCGCGGGACACCCGTCACGTCAGCCGGCTCGGGACGCACGTCGCCGGACGACTCCGGGGCGCGCCGGCGCAAACCCCTGCGACGACAGCTCGCCGCGCACCTACGATCTGCCGGGTGAGCCCTCCACCCGCGAGAACAGTGACTCTCATCCTGGTCGATGCGGACGGCGTCGTGCTCGGTGCGCTTCCGGCGTACGACGCGGAGCTCCCGTGGTGGCAGGAGACCTCGGACGTGGTCCGGCTCGCCCGCGACCTGCACGGCGTCGACGTCGAGGTGCTTCGGCTGCTCGACACCGAGCGGGCCGTCCCGCACGGCGGCGCAGTCACCTACCTCGCCGAGGTCGCAGGTCCCGTGCCGCTCGGTCTGATCCCGGTCGGGGTCGGCCTCGTCGAGCTCGCGCTGCGCCACGAGCCGCTGCGGGCGGCGTACGCCGAGCCCGGTGGGCCGGCGCGCTCGTTGGAGTGGGCCCGCTCGATCCTCGGCGCTGATGCGGTCGCCGCGCAGCAGCGCACCTGGAACCTCTCGGCGATCTGGGCGCTGCGCACGCGTAGTGGCACAGTCTCCTGGCTCAAGCAGGTGCCCACGTTCTTCCGCCACGAGGCGGTCGTGCTCAGGTGGCTCGAGGCTCGGGTGCCCGACCTCGCGCCGCACGTGATCGCGCTCGGTGACGAGGGCCGGATGCTGCTCGCCGACGTCCCTGGCGACGACCTCTACACCGCCGACGCTGCGACCCGTGCGTTCCTCGTCGGCGCCACGCACCCGATCGCGCTGGCCGCGCTCGACGACGTCGAGGCGCTGGTGTCCGGGGGCGTCCCCGATCGCCGTGGTGATGCGCTCGCCACGTGGATCCGTACGACGCTGCACGACCGGATCGGTGCGCACCCCGCGGTGGCGCTGCTCGACCGGCTCGACGCGGTGCTCGCCGCCGTGGCCGAGTGCGGCCTGCCCGACACCCTCGTGCACGGCGACGCGCACCCCGGCAACGTACGCCGCGACGGCGAGCGCCTCGCGGTCCTCGACTGGGGCGACTCGTTCGTCGGCAACCCGGTCTTCGACGCGCTCGCCATGGCCGCGCAGCTCGGCGAACGGGATCAGGAGCAGGTGCTCGAGCGTTGGGCCGACCTGTGGCGCGACACCGTGCCCGGCTCGCAGCCCTCCCGGGCGCTCGACCTGCTGCGCCCGGTCGCGGCACTGCGTTCGGCCGCGGTGTACGCCGAGTTCCTCGCCCGGATCGAGCCGACGCAACGACGGTTCCACGACGCCGACGTGCCCGAGCAGCTCGACGCGGCGGCGGCGTACGCCTGAGCAGGCAACGCGACGTCGACGGGAACGGCGCGAGGGCCCGACACCGGCTGGTGTCGGGCCCTCGCGAGTGGCTTGGGTGCCGGTCCGCTGGGGCGGACCGGGCAGCGGTCGTGATCGAGTCACGCCGCCAGTGGGATCAGTCGTCCCACGGACCGAAGTCGTCCATGGCCTTACCTCTATCTCTGTCGTACCGGTCCGAGCACATCCCGAAAGGGACCATCTCGAGGACCGTGAGTTCCCGTGGGGGAAACGACACCGTCACGGGGGTCGGTGGAGCTGCGCTGTCTAGATCGACTGCGCTGTCACAGAACTTGACACCGACGTTGGAG
>JANMMN010000049.1:0-2883 GCA_031373405.1 Actinomycetes bacterium | reverse complement strand
ACGCGCGATGACGACGCTGCTCGCGCGACCCAACCCGCCGACCGCGGTGTTCGCGATGTCGGACGAGATGGCGTTCGGGGCGCTGCGCTCCCTGCGGGCCCACGGACTCGAAGCAGGACGCGATGTGAGTGTGGTCGGCTTCGACGGGCACGAGATGTCCGAGCACCTCGACCTCACGACGATCGTGCAGCCGGTCGAGGAGATCGGTGCCCGAGCCGCGCAGGCGCTGCTCGCCAGGCTCGACGACCCGAGCGCCGAGCCGCAGCACGTCGTGCTCCCGCTCGACATGGTCGTGCGCGGTTCGACCGCGCTCCGCCGCCCACGCTGAGCCGCCCACGCTGAGCACCGCGCACCGGTCCCGAGTCGCCGCCTGGCGGGGGGCGACCTACCGTGAGGGGTTCCCCACCCGGCAACCCGCGAGGATTTGTATGACCGACACCGCTGGCCGGGTAGTTCTCGTGACGGGGGCCTCGTCGGGTATCGGGTTGGCGACCGCAGTGTCGGCCGCGGACGCGGGTTTCCGTGTCGTGGCGACCGTCCGGGATCTGGAGCGCGTCTCCGATCTTCGAGACGCTGCTCGCAGGGTCGGGGTCGAGCGGGGGATCGAGATCGCCGAGCTCGACGTCACCGACGCCGCCTCGCTCACCGCATGCGTCGCTGACGGGATCGCGCGGCACGGCCGCCTCGACGCGCGGGTCACCAACGCCGGCATCGGCCGGGTCAGCACACTCGAGAACGACACGATGGAGGCGATCCGGGCCTCGTTCGAGGTCAACTTCTTCGGCGTCGTCGCGCTCACCAGGGCGGCGCTCCCGCACCTGCGGGCGACGTCGGGCCGAGTGGTGTCGGTGACCAGCGTCGGCGGCATCGTGGGGCAGCCGTTCAACGAGACCTACTGCGCCGCGAAGTTCGCCGTCGAGGGGTTCATGGAGGGTCTCGCCCCGGTGGCTGCGAGCGTCGGCGTGCACGTGAGCGTCATCGAACCTGGTGCGGTCGCGAGCGCGTTCGTCGCCAACGCCGGCCTCGACCCGGAGCGCATGATCGCCGAGGCTGGCCCCTATGCAGGTGCTCTCACCAGATACCTCGAGCGCACCGCCGGCGCGTTCGCCGACGCGCAGTCACCCGAGGCCGTCGCCGAGGTGATCGTCTCTGCGCTGATGGTCCGGTCGCCGGACTTCCGGATCCAGACCTCCGCCGCCGCGCGGGCCTTCGTCGGCGCGAAGCTCGCGGACCTCGACGGCTCGGCCGTGCAGTCGGTGACCCGCGGCTGGGTCGCTTCCGGCTGACGGAACGCCCGGGTGCTGTGGGAAACTCGTCCCGCTCGCGGCCTGCCGCGCGCGGGAGGGCTCGCATAGTGGCCTAGTGCGGCGGTCTTGAAAACCGCTGTTGGGTAACCCCCAACCGAGAGTTCGAATCTCTCGCCCTCCGCTCACGTGGCGAAGCTGCGTCGCTCGCGGGCGAGAGGTTCGGGAGGAGCCGACGTCGGCGGAGCCGACCGCTCCGCGACGGTTCCCTCGCCCTCCGCACGACTCGCCCTACGCGCACAGCGCGCGGCACGGTCGCTTGAGGCGCGCGGATCGAGCAGGAGCGGAGTGACGGTTCCCTCGCCCTCCGCTGACCTGCGGTCGATGTCAGCGCTTCCGTCGGGGTAGGTCGTCAGGGTCGTTCTCGGGTTTCGTGCCCTTCGCGTGCCAGGTCGTCCGGCACGCACCGGAGTGCCACGTCATCGGTGAGCTCCGGGCAGCTCGTCCCGTCGGGGTGCTCGTGACCAGAGCCGACCGCGCCGGCCGCTACCGGAAGAGCGTGAGCTGTGGTGCCAGCTGCCTGGCGGCGGTGACGATGGCGCCGGCCTGGGCGATCGCGACTGGGACTTCGCTGGGATCGATGTCATCGCCGGGACGCTGCGGGTACTCGATCTCGGAGCGTCGTCGTCGCAGGGCGCTGAAGGAGTCGAAGGGGCCGCCGCACTGGGCCCGGACGAGGTGCTCGTTAGTGACGTGGTGACCGATGGCCCTCGTGCGCAGACCCTGCTGGGCGAGCAGCGCCGTGCAGGCCTTGCGGGCGGCGTCGTAGGCCAGCACGAAAGCGGCCTCAGGGTTGCTGTCGCTCTCGCGGCGCGCGGACTCCAGCAGGGCCGTGGCTGACGTGATCCACGGTGTGCCGTCCGCCGCGGCACCGGTGATGCGCTCCAGGCGGCCTTCGGCCTCGAGCTGCTCGACCGTGGCCTTGCCTCGCTCCCAGGTCATGGCGTGACCGTGACGTCGACGTAGGGGCGGGCCTTGACCTCGGCCAGCAACGGGTCTCGCTCGACGTCGGCCCACGCGCCGCCCGGTCGCAGCACGGGATTGACCGCCATCCCGAGCCGGGCTTCGGCCCGCTCGGCTGCGGCGTAGAGAGCGGCGCGGTCGATGCCGTCGCCGACGACGAGGACGTCGATGTCTGCCGGCAGCGGTCCCGGGACGCCGTGGTAGCGCGCTGCCCACGAGCCGAACACCACGACGAGCTCCGCGCCGAGCAGGGCGAACTCGTCGGCCACGACGGTCTGCGGGCCGAACGTGACCAGCGTCAGCTGGGTCAGCGGCGCGACCGAGGGGCTGTCGGGGTTGGCCCGCACCAGCCGGGCACGGCCGACCTTGCGCGTGGCGAGCACCCCACCGTCGGCCAGGCGCCCGACCTCGCTCTGCACCGTGGTGAGCGGGACGCCGAGCTCGCGGGCCAGCTCGGTCACCGTCCACTCCTGGTCAGGGTGCAGCAGCACGAGGGCGAGGAGATCCCCTTGCGTGCGCGACCGGAAAGTCGGCGCCAGTGCGGGGGCTTCACTGCGCATAAGCCGACAACATCACCGAGTCATGCGTAGTGTCCACGCCTATCCAGCCCGGCGGG